>NZ_CFQZWI010000033.1:0-28101 GCF_986127675.1 Holdemania sp.
CGTCCGCTGCCATTTCAGCCGCGGTTTTCCCGATGCCGCTGTCGGTAACAAAGGCTATTTTCATAGTTTTTCACTCCTTATATGTTTCATTTTAACGCGATCTGATTTAGAAGTAAACTAATATCCACTTACAGAAAAGACGGTTTGTCGACTTTGTGCGAAAGCACAGATCTTCATTGAAATCGAATTGATGAATCAAAGGGCTGAATCAAGGGTTAAAAATAAAGAAGGACAGTTTGGAAAAGCAAAAATAAATCTGGAAAAAACGGAAAGAGGGATGTTTCGATCAAACTAGAAAAAAATTCAATTTGAAATTGACGGAGTCTGAAGAATTTCGTATAATTCACTCAAAAGAAATGATGACGCAAAATGGAAGCGGCGCTGCCCTGACGGAGCGGAACAGGCATGGAAATAAGCCGGAAGGGAAGCCTTCGGTTGAGTGAAGCAGTGGCTGATCCGGCCGCTTTATGGTAAAATAAAAAAGAAGGGAGTGCTGAAAAATGAGTGTTCATCTGCATGCGCGAAGTTGTTATACTTTATTAAACAGCACCCTGACGGTACCGCAGTTGGTAGCTCAGGCCAAACAGGCGGGCTATGAGGCGATCGCCTGCACCGACGAAAAAGTGATGCACGGTGCGATGGAATTCTGGAAGTGCTGCCAGAGGGAACAGATTAAACCGATTTTCGGTTTGGAAGTACAGATTCAAATTGAAGAAGAGATCGTTGCGATGACCGTGCTGGCGCGGGATAATGAAGGTTATGTCGGTCTGATGGAAGCTTCCAGCCGATTGTGCGACGGGCAGAATACGCTGACGCTGGATCAGATCCGAGCGCATCTGGAACACTGGGTGCTGATCGTTTATGGCGAGGGCGGTTTTGTCGAAAGTGAATTGATTCAGGAGGACCGCCGCGGCTTGAGCGATAAGCTGGGCTGGCTGAAGACGCAGCTGCCGTTGTTTTATATGGCGGTCTCGTTTAACGACGCGTCGTTCTGGAAATTGAAGAATATTTTATTAAAGCAGGTGTGCGCGGCGCAGGAAATTCCGACTGTCGCCCTGTCGAAGATTTATTATGGCAAAGCAGAGGATGCCCAGCTGTTTAAAATTGTCAACGGGATCCGGTTGTCCAAGACGATCAATGATAAAACGCTGCCGTCGGTCAACGGCCGCTATCTGCGCACCCCGGCGGAAATGGAACAGCTGTATGACGCCGAGGATCTGCAGGCGAGCGATCACATCGCTTCGATCTGCAACGTGACGATGGAGCTGGCGAAGACGACGCTGCCGGCGTTTCCCTGTCCGCAGGGTGTATCCTCAAAACAATATTTAACCCAGCTGTGTCTGGCCGGCTTGAAGAAACGGCGGCAGGGACAGCCGGAGGATCCGGCGTATCGGCGGCGGTTAAAATATGAGCTGGACGTCATTTTAACGATGCACTTTGAGGATTATTTTCTGATCGTCTGGGATTTCATCCGATTTGCCCGCAAGGCGGGAATTTATGTCGGACCGGGCCGGGGCAGCGCGGCGGGCTCATTAGTCGCGTATGTGTTGGGAATCACGCACGTGGATCCGCTGGAATACGGATTGCTTTTTGAACGATTTTTGAATCCGGAGCGGATTTCCATGCCGGATATTGATACCGACTTTCCGGATAACCGGCGCGACGAAGTGATTCAGTATGTCGCTGAAAAGTATGGCGAAAAGCATGTCGCGCATATTGCGACGTTCGGTACGCTGGGCGCCAAGCAGGTGCTGCGCGATGTCGGCCGGGTTCTGGAGATTCCGCTGCGGGAGGTTGACATGCTTTGCAAAGCTGTGCCGTTTGGGATAAAGATGACGCTGCAGACGGCGATTCAGCAGAATCCGCGGTTTCACCAGATGGTCTATGCCGACCGGCGGTATCAGGAGCTGTATGAAACCGCCTTGCGGATCGAGGGTCTGCCGCGGCACGTTTCCACCCATGCAGCCGGGATTGTCTTCTCCCACGCCGAGCTGGAGCAGATCTGTCCGACAATCCGGATTGAAAACGATCTGCTTTCCACGCAGTACACGATGGAGCATCTGGAGGAGCTGGGACTGATCAAGATGGACTTTCTGGGACTGCGCAACCTGACGATCATCGACGATATCGTTCAGCGCGTGCAGCAGCGCCAGCCGCTCGATATTATGAAAATTCCGCTGGACGACGCGAAAACCTACGCGCTGTTAAGAAAAGTCGACACCGTCGGCATCTTCCAGCTGGAATCGGAAGGTATGAAAAATCTGATCCGCAAGATGCAGCCGGCCTGTTTCGACGACATCGTCGCGACGATCGCGCTGTTCCGCCCCGGGCCGATGGAAAACATCCCGGAATATCTGCGCTGCCGGAAGGATCCGTCAGCTGTGCATTACCTGCATCCGGATCTCAAGCCGATCCTGGAAAGTACCTACGGGGTAATGATCTATCAGGAACAGATCATGCAGACGGCGCAGAAGATGGCCGGTTTCTCGCTTGCCCGCGCAGATGTGCTGCGACGGGCGATGTCCAAGAAAAAGCTCAAGGAGCTGCAGTCGCTGCAGAAGGAATTCATCGGCGGCTGTATCCAGCAGGGCTATGATGAAAAACTGGCGAATGAGGTTTATGCATTGATTCTGAAGTTCGCCAATTATGGCTTCAATAAATCCCATTCCGTAGCGTATGGTCTGCTTGCCTATCAGCTGAGCTATCTAAAAGCCAATTTCCCGTTGGAATTCTATACTTCGCTGCTTAACAGCGTGATCGGCGCGGAAGGCAAGACCGCCGAATATATCGACGAATGCCGCCGGCATCAGGTTCAAATTCTGGGGCCATCGGTCAATGCCAGCGACGTGCGTTATTTAATCGAGGGCGAAGCGATCCGCTATCCGCTGCTCGGAATTAAGAATATCGGCTCGGCTGCCTGCATGCAGCTGTTGGCGGAGCGGCAGGAAAACGGGCCGTTTCAGGATTACTACGATTTTGTCACGCGGATGCTGACACGCAGGCTTAACCGGAAAATGATCGAAGCGCTGATCGACGCCGGGGCGCTGGACGAGTTCCACGCCAACCGTCAGAGTCTGCGCCTGTCGCTGGAAGAAGCGATCAGCTACGGCGATTTAGTGCGGATTGAGGTCGGCGGTCAGGTACGGATTGATTTAGGCCTGGTATCCAAGCCGGTGATGGTGATGGCGAAGGAAGATCCGATTGAACGCAGCGAACGCGAACGGGAAGCGCTGGGCTTTTATCTCTGTTCGCATCCGATCCTGCAGGTCAAAAAGAAATTTCAGATCCAGACCGAACCGTTAGTCCGGTTAATGGCGAAGGGCGGTTTTATTGAAGGCTTCGTTTACCTGCAGCGGGTGCGTCAGCATCGCACGAAAAAAGGCGATCTGATGGCGTTTGCGGTCGGCGTGGATGAAACCGCGCAGATCGACTTAGTCGTCATGCCGAGCATTTACGCCCGCAGCACGGCCTTTTTGAACAAAGGCCAGTACGTGTACTTCCAGGGCAAGATGGACAAGGAAGATTCCTGTCTTGTCAACCGGCTGCAGCCGCTGAACACGGATTTCACGCAGAATTCACAATAAAACGATACACTGTTGACCATAAGGAAGGATGATGCACATGGCCAGAATACTTATTGTTGACGACGAACAGATGATCCGCGAGGTCGTCCGGGAATACGCGCTGATCAACGGCTATGAAGTCGCGGAAGCCAGCGACGGACTGGAAGCGCTGGAGTTAGTGGAGAAGGAAGATTTCGACTGCGTGATCCTCGATATCATGATGCCGAAGCTCGACGGCTTTTCCGCGTGCAAGCAGATTAAAAAGATCAAGCCGATTCCGATCATCATGCTTTCGGCCCGTCAGGAGGAATACGACAAGCTGTTCGGCTTTGAGCTGGGCGTGGATGATTACGTCGTCAAGCCTTTCTCGCCGAAGGAGCTGATGGCCCGCGTCAAGGTCATTCTGGAACGCTTTAAAACCAAGGATACCGAAGTTCTGCGCTTTGAAGGGCTGCAGATCAACATCGAGGGCCGCTCCGTCACGGTGGATGGGGAGAAAGCGAATCTGACGCCGAAGGAAATCGATCTGTTGTTATACATGGTTAAAAACAAGAATATCGCCTTATCGCGGATGAAGCTGCTGGAAGAAGTCTGGGATTACGACTATTTCGGCGACGACCGGACGGTCGATACGCACATTAAAATGCTGCGGCATAATTTAAAAGACTACCGCAAGTTCATCGTTACCGTCCGCGGAATGGGGTATAAGTTTGAAGCTTGATTTTCATGGTATAAAGTTTAATATCTGGCTGTATTTCATGTTGTTTGCGGCCGGACTTTTAGCTTTGGTCGGCGGGGCGCAGCTGCTTTTGATCAAGCCGTATTATCGAAGCAATAAGATTTCGGCGATCAAAGAGGTGGCAGCGACGATTCAGGAGTACGTCATTGACAATCAATGGCTGGACGAGGCGACGATCAAGAAAGCTTCGCAGTTTGCGATCAACAACAATGTCTGCGCTGTCGTTTACAACGACAGCGGCAACGTGGTCTACAATTCCGATTCGCTGGGGGATTCGTGTATTTTCAACCAGACGATTACCGTCGGCTCGACGCAGCTGCAGCCCCTGACCAACGGAAAAGCGATGCGCGAGCTGCTGCTGTTAAGCGACGGGGAGCTTTCGGAAGTGCTGGCGAATCAGCGCAGCGATCAGGAAATGATTCTGTATGGGAAAATGGTGCAGGCCAATCTGGCGAATTTTTATTTGTTTGTCAACAGTCCGCTGGAACCGCTGGATTCCACGCTGACGATTTTTCAGGATCAGTTTTTCTTTCTGGCTTTTTTCGCGCTGATTTTATCCATTGTGATCTCTCTGTTTATATCGACAAAGCTGTCGCGGCCAATCGTGCAGATGAAGCACTCCGCCAACGAGCTGGCCAAGGGGCATTACGATATTCATTTCGAAGGCAGCTATTTCAGCGAGATCGACCAGCTGGCGGATACGCTGAACGATGCCACACACAAGCTGAGCAAGGTTGACGAGCTGCGGCGGGATCTGATCGCCAACGTCTCGCACGACATCAAGACGCCGCTGACGATGATCAAGGCGTATGCCGAAATGATCCATGATATCTCCGGCGATATCCCGGCCAAGCGCGACGAGCATCTGGACGTCATCGTGCGCGAGGTCGATTATCTCGATCATCTGGTCACCGACATGGCGGAGCTCTCGAAGATGCAGTCGGGCAGCTATCAGCTGAAGCTCGGTACGTTTAACTTAAGCCAGAAAATCCAAAATATCGTCACGCTGTGCCAGGTCATGATCGACGAGCATCATTATCAGCTGGTGATCGAATGTCCGCGGAGTTTGATGATGACGGCCGACGAGGTCAAAATCAGCCAGGTTATATATAATTTCCTGTCCAACGCTTTCAAGCATACGCCGGATGGAAAGAAGATCACGATCCGCGCGTTTGAAAAAAACGACTGGATTCAGGTTGAGGTGGAAGACGAGGGCGAGGGGATCAAGAAAGAAGATCTGCCGTACATCTGGGACCGGTATTACAAGATTGATAAAAAATATCAGCGGGCAACCGGCGGCAGCACCGGGCTGGGCCTGGCGATCGTCAAGGCGATCCTGGACAGTCATCACGCGGAGTACGCGGTAGAAAGCGAGGAGGGCAAGGGCTCCCGGTTCTGGTTCAGGATCCGGCGCTCGGCAGAATGGAAAATCAAAATCTAACTGAAGAAGCACGACAGAACCTGCGTCTGGATTATCTGCCCAAGCTGAGACTGCCGCTGTGGCAGCGCAAGGACATGTTCTGCATGAACACGGACACCGTGCTTTTGGGCGAGCAGATGGTTGTTCGAAAAGGCGAGAGTGTGCTCGATCTGGGCTGCAACAACGGCGCGCTGCTGCTGTACGCCTCGCGTTTTTCGCCAAGTTCCTTAACCGGCGTCGACCTGCTTCCCCAAGCGCTGGCCTTGGCGGCGGAAAACATGCGGATCAACGGTCTGGAAGCGGAACTGATCTGCGCGGATCTGGCGGAGTTTCGTCATCTGCCGTTTGATGTGATCGTCTGCAATCCGCCGTATTTCGCGACGCCGGATCCGGCTTCCGTCAACCGCAATCCTTTTTTAGCGACAGCCCGGCATGAAGCGGGCTGCACGCTGGAAACGCTGTTTGCGGCGGGCGGCCGATTGTTAAAAGACAAGGGCCGGTTCTATCTGGTTCACCGCGCCGACCGGCTGGCGCAGATCATCGCGGCGCTGCAGAACTCGCCGTTAACGCTGCGCGAAGCGACGCTGGTCTTTGACCGCCGCACCCGTCAGGCCACGGCGGTGATCGCCGAGCTGCGCAAGGGAAAGCTCGGCCCGGTGCGTTTCCGCGAACCATTGTGGCGGCCGGAACCCGATCAGGAATAAGGAAAGAACGTCAGCTGAAAAAAGCCGGCGTTTTTTGTTTCTGGAAAGGATCGCGTCCCTGCATCGCCTGAACATCGCTCAAATCCGGAAAGATCGAAAAAAGAAACGATAAGAATGAGGAAGGTAAGCAGGAAAAAATAATCTCTGAAATGATCTCAGTACAAAAGTTTGAAAGGAGTTCGGATGAAACATAGGGAAGGCGGTGTGTTCCTGTTGATTAGCGGGCAGAATCGCGTTTTCCTTCATCACATCTTCATTGGAGGAAGCGCATTAAGAAACAACAATTCGTTCATTCCGACCTGAAATTGAAAGAAATGGCAGCGCGGTCGGAGTTGATTTCAGACGCTAAAACTTTTACAATGAATCTAAGCGAGTTCCCCCTAGCTTTCAGGAGGTCAAAAATGAGAAAACAAGGAAAAAAATGGGCGGCGTTTCTTTTGTGCTGCCTGTTGTTGCCGGTAACGCCGGTCAAAGCGGAAACGACGGTGATCGAAATTGTCGATTACCGCGATGGACAGGAAACGGTCCTGCAGACGTTTGGCACCGTGAAAAGTGCGGCGGATTATTATGCCAAGCACCGGGATGACGCCAGCGTCGCCAATCTGGGCGTGCGGCAGGATGGGAAGCTGATCGCTGTGGATCAGGGGATCGTCTTCTTCGCCTCGGAAGGCTGCAAGGTCAACACGGAATACAAGGATGCCGACACGGGCAATGATGGTTATCTCAACGGATGCTACGGTGCCGACGGTGCGGCGCTGGACACCGATTTCACACGCATGCAGGTGGATTTCAAAATTTCCGGCGTGCGCGGCCGGGTGAAGCTGGCAGAGGTGACGCTGGTTCCGCTGGATCAGGCTGGCAATTTAAGCAGCTATACGATCCGCGACGGCCGGCTGTATCATCAGATCCGTCAAAGTCAGTCGTCCTCGCGCTATGCGACGATGATCGATCTGGGGCCGGTTCCGGCATATTTGAGCAGTGCTGCTCAGCTTTACAGCTACGACGGTCACTATTTCTATGAAGATCCGGCGGTGATGCTGCAGGATTATCACAACGGAAGCACCGCGTTGTCAGTCAATCCCGCGGAACCCTTTTATTTTTATTATCAATATTTATCCCATCGGTCCTTGTCCTTTTACACGGAAGCGGAACTGACGGATTATTTCCAGAAGACGCTGGGGATCGATCAGTCGATCGTTTCCTATCAGGACCGCGACCGCAATTCCGTTCACGATACGCTGAACCAGTCGCTGTATTATAGCGAGGAAGGCGCGTTCCTGCAGGCGCAGTCGCTGTATGGATCCAATGCGTTAATGATGCTGGCGCTGTCGATGAACGAATCGGCCAGCGGCCGCAGTTCCCTGAGCTTTACGCGCAACAATCTGTTCGGCCACGCGGCGTATGACAGCGACGTCGAGGCCAACGCCAAGCGCTATTTCAAGTTAAGCAGCTCCATTTTATCGCATGCCAAAACCTATGTTTCCGCCAGTTATCTCAATCCGAAGAAGTTCCAGTATCATGGCGGATTCTTCGGCGACAAGGCCAGCGGGATGAACGTCAGCTATGCCTCCGATCCGTATTGGGGTGAGAAAGCGGCTTCCTATTATATGCAGCTGGACGAAGCGATGGGATTGAAAGATCTGAACCAGCTGACGCTGGGCATTCATACGGAAAACACCAGTCTTAAAATTCTGAGCGAACCCGCCGCTTCCGCTGAAGTACTCTACACGACAGGAAAGACGGCGCCGCTGGCGCTGGTATTATTGGAAAAGCTTGAGAATGGGGAAGGCACATGGTATAAGGTGCAGAGCGAAGCCGCGGTGGCGGAAGATTTTACCTATCGCTTTGAAGACTGCATCGGTTATCTGCCATCATCCAGCTTCCAGCTGATTTTAAACGCGGACCGATTGAATACGCTGCAGCTGAAATCCGCGGTCTTTGACGCGGGTGAAGGAACATTCCCGCAGGGCGGCAGCCGGATCGAAATCGATCTGTTGGAAAACAGCGAGCCGTATGCGCCGGAACCGACCCGGGAAGGCGGCGTCTTTGTCGGCTGGCAGGAAAACAACGGCGTTTATACGGCAGAATATAAGGAAATCCAATCCATTTCGATGATTTCGCTGCCGAAGCAACAATTTACGAGCGGTTCGCGCATTGATCTCAAAGATGGATCAGTCCTGGTTCAGTATGCCGATGGAACGCAGGAAGAGAAGCCGCTGACCAGTTCCATGGTAAGCGGATTTGATATGAACGCCGACGGACCGCAGACGGTCACGGTGACTGTCGGCACGGCGACGACCAGTTACGACATTGAGGTGTCCGAGCTGCTGACCCAAGCCCAGGATGCGTTCAAGGAGGATCTTCAGGCGTTGATCGACGCGATTGATCCGGCGGCGGTCACGGAGCAGCAGAAGAGCGATCTGATCCAGCTGAAGCAGCGACTGGACACGACGGAGATTTCGGCCTGGACGATCGTCCAGATCCGTTCGCTGGACGCGCTGCTGAAACCACTGCTGGACGGCCAGCGCTCGCTGATCCTGAAATCCAAAGACAGCCAGTTCGCGGTTTCCGGACTGAGTCTGGCATTGCCGCAGAAAAATCCGGGACAGAAAAAAGGCATCCCGGACACTTACAAGCTGACGTTGAAAGAAACCGTGCCGGAGGCGGAGGTCCAGGTGCAGGTGAAGACGATTGCCAGCGGCAATGGCGCGGAGATTGAACAATGGTTCAGCGTGTCGGGACAGAAGAACTATGACAAGACGCTGACGCTGCGCACGCCTCTGTGCGTGACGATGAGTCTGCCGGAGGGCTGGAACAGCTCAAAGAAGGTAACGGTGTGGCGGCTGGAGGCCGGCGACGTCATCCAGATGCCGACGACCCAGAGCGCTTCGACGCTGACCTTCTCGACGGAAGCCTTAGGTCAGTTTGTGCTCGTCAGCCGTCAGACGGTTAACCAATATGAAGACGCGGCGCCGGTTGAGGTCATGACGATCGCCCAGAACGGTTTAGACTGGCCGCAGCTGATGATCAAGGCGCTGGCAGCCGTGATCGTGTTGTTAGTCCTGTTTATCACCGTCCTTGTTTTACAACGGCGGGCGGATAAAAAACGCCGCCGGGCCCTGGCGAAAAGAGCGAAACACCAGCGCACCCGCCGCCGATAATTAAAAAAATCCGTGACGGATGAATTTCAGAAGTTCATTCGCTGCGGATTTTTATTTTTTGCGGGATTGAAAGATGTTTTCATGAATCGCCCGGGTGATCACGGCAATCGCTTCGCCGACGTCCTGCTTCATCCCCAGATTGATCCAATCCTGAAGCAAGCCGACGATCGCATGCGTATAAAACCGCACGATCAGCCCCTGTTCCTTGGCGCTTAAATCCGGATGGCTGAGCTGCAGCTGCTGACGCAGGAAGCCTTCGTAAATCTCGCGCAGGACCGTGCCTAAATTGACCCGTCCGTAAGTGTGCAGGGCGTGAATCGTAAACGCCGGATCCTGCCGCAGCTGGGCTGCCGCCGCTTCCAGCGACCGCGCCCAACTCTCCCGCGTCAATAGCGGTTGGACAACGGGGACCAGCTGGCTTTTTAACAGAGCGTCCAGAATTTCGTACTTATCGGAAAAATGATAATAAAGCGTATTGCGGCTGACGCCGGCCACATCGCTGATCTGTCCGATTTGCAGATCATCCAGCGATTTCTTGCGCATCAAGTTTTCTACGGCGTTGAAGAGCGCCTGCCGGGTCAGTTCGGAAGTCGCCATCAGTCTCACTCCTTTTTCATTATTGTAACAAACCCCGGTTCCGCTGTCCAAATTCTTTTGGACAAATTGAGAAATTGCCCAAAAATCGAACAGAACAGGAGAGTGCCCATGGACAAGCGGCGATCCGTTTCTTATCATCAAGCACGGAGGGATAAGTTATGGAATACAACGATTTGCCAAAACCCGCAAGCGAGGCGACCCGCCAGATTCATCAAGCGATGAAGACGCTGCTGGATTTTGACGATCCGCATGAGAAAGAATGCGCGCTGCGCAACTGTCTGAAAAAAGTAGAAAATCTGGAAATCAAAAACGCGGAAGGCGAAGTGATCTGGAGTCAGAAAATCGCCTGTCTGGATCAGGAACAGGAAGTGGAAACGATCAATCCGAGCCTGTACCGCAACGCCTGGCTGAATCATCAGACCGGTTTGTTCAAGGTTGTCGACGGAATTTTTCAGGTCCGCGGCTACGATATGTCCAATCTGACCGTCATCGCCGGGGAAACCGGCTGGATCGTCTGCGATCCGCTGATCAGCTGTGAATGCTCAGCCGCGGCGCTGGCCTTAGTCAATGCCGTGCTTGGAACGCGGCCGGTTTCCGCGGTTGTAATTTCACATCCGCATCTTGATCATTTCGGCGGAATCAAGGGCATTGTCAGCGAAGAAGCGGTTCAAAACGGTTCGGTTCCAATCATTGTGCCCGAGCATTATACCGATTACGCCGCAAGCGAGAATGTCTATGCGATGAACGCGATGCAGCGGCGGGCCTGTTACCAGTATGGAACAGCGCTGGATTTTGGCGAAACCGGCGCGATCGCGATGGGGATCGGGATGGGGCAGTCGCGCGGGACGGTCACGTTTATCCGGCCTACGGATGAAATCCGGCAGACGGGGGAAAGACGGATCATCGACGGCGTGGAATTTATTTTCCAGATGACGCCGGAAACAGAATCCCCGGCGGAAATGTGTTGGTATCTGCCGCAGTTCAAGGCCTTATGGATGGCCGAACTGTGCAATGCGACGATGCATAATTTATATACGCTGCGCGGCACGCAGATCCGCGACGGCAATGCGTGGGCGTTCGCGATCACGCAGGCCAGGGCGCTGTTTGGCAGCGAGGCCGAAGTGCTATTTCAGGCGCATAACTGGCCGCACTGGGGAAATCAGGAAGTCAACGAAATTCTGGAGGAAACCGCGGCGGTGTACAAGTTCATTAACGATCAGACGCTGCTGTATATGAATAAGGGCCTGACGCCGAATGAAATTTCCCATACGATCCGGCTGCCGAAGTCGTTGGAAAGCGTGTGGACGATCCGGCCTTATTACGGTACGCCGTCGCACAATGCCAAAGCGGTCTATCAGCGTTATCTGGGCTGGTATGACGGCAATCCGGTCAATCTGAATCCGCTGACCCCATCCGAGCAGGGGCAGAAGCTGATCGAGTTGGCCGGCGGCCTTGAGCCTGTGTTGGAACAAGCGGAAAAAGCACTGGAAAAGGGTGAATATCAATGGGCGGCGCAGCTGGCCAACGCCGTTGTCTTTGTCCATCCTGACCATCAGAAAGCCCGCTATCTCTGTGCGGATGCCTTGGAACAACTGGGCTATCAGGCTGAATCCGGACCTTGGCGCAACTGTTATCTTAACGGCGCGGACGAACTCCGCCATGGGGTAAAAACAGGCCGTCAGGCGAGAAACTCCGGGGATCTGGCCCGCTGTATGGACAGCCGCATGATGCTGGACTATCTGGGCATTCTGATCGACGGCGAACAGGCGGAGGACAAGGATATCAAGCTGAACTTGACAATCACGGACACTCAGGAAAAGTTTTGCGTGCATCTGATTCACGGCGCTCTGTTAGTTTATCCAAAGATTCACGAAAAGGACGCGCGGGCGACGCTGACAATGCCGCGAATGGGGCTGGCGGCCATACTTTCCCGCAATGGGGATCTGCAGGCAAAGCTGATTCAGATCGACGGCGATCCGAATTGTATCGCGGAGCTGACGGAGGCCATCACCGATTTTGACAAACGCTTCGCGATCATCGAACCATAGCGTAAGAGTAAAAAGAAAACGTGGCGAGGACAGATTGTTTTTCAAACTGGAACAGCGCGGAAGCAAAAAAACTTGGCAAGGACAGATTGCCTTTCAACCCGGAAAGGCAGCCTGCAGACCAAGTTTTTTTTATTGGCTTTTTAAGACTTTTATAATTTCAAAATTGTATCAGAGATCGACGCCCAGAACCCGCGCCAGGTTGCCGCCCAGGATCCGCTGCTTTGCGTCTTCATCAATCGGCAGACGCAGGATTTCATTGATCGCTTCCGTGATTTTTTCAGCGTTGTTGTAAGGAAAATCCAATCCGAACAGACACAGCTCATCGCTGGTCATGTGCAGCAGCGTCCGCACTCTCTCCTGACCCAAATACCAGAAGCGGTTGCGGTCGTTGTCAAACACGCTCGTTAATCCGGCGTAGACGTTGCACTTGCCGGTTTCTTCCGCGCGGTTGTTCAGGATCACAGCCAGCGCTTCGTTAAAGAAGCAATACCCGCCGACGTGTTCCATCGAGAATTTCAAGTCCGGAAAATGCCAGGCGACTTCGTCAAACAGCAGCGGCTGATAATCCTTGATCCGATGCCAGTGTACGCCGGTATGAAACGACAGAAATAATCCCGCTTCTTGCGCGGCCGCGTAAACCTGAAACGCTTCCGGTCCGTCGATCGCAAATTTCTGGAAAGCCGGATGCAGCTTGATGCCTTTCAATCCCAGTTCGCGGATCTGTCTGACCTGACCGGCCAGATCCTGCCCGTGGATGTCCACGACGCCGAAGCCCGTCAGCTCCGGATGGGCTTTCAGTTCTTCCGCCATCCACAGGTTTGGGTTATAGTCCAGACCCCATTCGTAAAACGGCGCGAAACAGACGCATTTCTCAATTCCTGTTTTATCCATGACTTCAAGCAGAGCGCTGACCGTTCCGTCTGCCCGCTGATCCCGGCGGAACACATGCGCATGATTGGCAAATATTTTCATAATCCGATCTCTCCTTCTGTTTAGATTATACAAGGCTGATGAAAAAAGAAAAGAGGAGGGAGGGGGAAAAGCGTCAATTCAGGATTGACATTTTTACCTTTTAGTAATACAGTTAATACAGATAGTACAGATGATACAGATTGGAGGCGGAAGCTTGTTTCTGATCAATACGCAAAGCAACGAACCGATTTACGAACAGATTAAACGTCAGATCGTGCGGTTCGTGGAAGCCGGCGTGCTGCAGCCGGATGAAAAATTGATTTCGGTGCGCTCGCTGGCTCAGCAATTAAATATCAATCCCAACACGGTGCAGAAAGCCTATCAGGAATTGGAAGCGGAAGGCGTGCTGTATACGCTGCCGAAAAAAGGGGTGTTTGTCCGCGGCCGGCCTGCGAATGGAAAAGTTTGCGGTGTGGAAACGGAAGTCCGGCAGCTGCTGAAGTTATGCCGCACCCTGAAGATCAGCACGGACGAGTTGATCGAAATCATAAGGAAGGAAGGGGAAAATAATGTTGATTGTTGATAACATAACAAAGTCGATTCAATCGAAGGCAATCGTCAAGGATTGCAGCCTGAGCGTGCAGGCCGGTCAGATCTGCGGGCTGGCGGGACCTAACGGTGCCGGGAAAACGACGCTGCTCAACTGCATCGCGGGCGTGTTGGTACCGGAAGCGGGACGGATTGAACTGGATGGTAAAGATCTGATTCATGAACCGCTGAACCGGAAAGCGCTGTTTTTGATCAGCGAGGACTTTGACGAAGGTCAGTTTTTCACGATTCGTCAGATGAAAGAATTTTACAGCATGTTTTATCCGCTCGATGAGGAGGTGTTCGCGCAGCATTTAAAGCATTTTCAGCTGGAAGAAAAGCTGCGGATCAACAGTCTGTCGAAAGGTCAGAAACGTCAGGCGTTGTTTTCCATCGCGCTGAGTCTGGATCTGCGGTTATTGATGATCGACGAAGTGTTCGACGGCCTGGATTGGAACGTCCGGCGGTATCTCATGCGGTGTCTGACGGATAAGATCAGCGATGAATCCATGGGCGTGCTGCTGGTCTCGCACAGTTTAAAAGAGATCAAGGGAATTTGCGATCATTGTTTCTTGATGAAGGATCAGACGATCGTCGCTCAGCAGGATCTGCTGGAGAATCATCTGTTTCGCGTGCAGCTGGTGTTTCTTAAGGAGTGTGAGCTGGATTTGAAGACGCTGGAAATCGTGCAGGCTGAGCGAATCGGAAAGTGCTGGAATGCCGTTGTGCGCGGAGAGGAACAGGCGATCCGCGGCGTAATTGCCGGGCTGTCCCCGGCGTTGGCCGACGTTCAGCCGCTCAGTCTGGAGGATTATTTCAGCCTGATGACAGATTCGACTTGGAAGGGGGATGAGGAGAATGACGGAGAAGTATTTTAAATATTTGATGAAACAATCGCTGCCGCTGTTTGCGTTGATTTTGGCTTTTGGGCTGTTGTTCTCGCTCGGTTTTATCAATCCGGATAATCTTCCGGCCTATTTGGCCATCGTATCGCTGGCGATTCCGTTTCTGTTTCAGTTCTGGCAGTTCCGGCGAAAAACGGCGTACACCTGTGGGGCGCTGCCAATGGATCGAAAGAAATTTGTCATTGCCCGGCTCGGCGTCGTTCTGTTTCTGGTGCTGGTTCCGGCGATCCTTCTTCTGTTCGCGGTGGTCGTTCGCGAGAGCATCTCTTTTACCTCGATGATCTCGCTGATGTTGAACTGGATCTGCTATCTGTTTCTGATGACTTCGCTGAATCTGTTGATTCTGAGTGTCTGCCATTCAGCTGCGGAAGGGATCATTGCGTTAGCTGGATATCTCTTGTTGCCGATGACGATCCTTAATAATCTGTCCGATATCCTTCGTCAGCATCTTCTGTTTGGGTTTAACAGCCCCCGATGGCTGGACTTTCTATCACCCTGGACCTATGGATTCAGTAAGATGAGCGGCGATTTTCAGGCGTTTTTAACCGGTGTTTTCACGGGAGAGCGCTGGGATGGGATGGAATTAGGGCTTGTCTTTCTGATCGGTGCGGCGGCCCTGACGCTGACCCTGCATTTAAGTCGGAAATTCCGTAATGAGGAGGCCGGGAAAGGCTTCCGCTCAGCACGGGTGCTGCCGGTTTTATCCTTGGCTTATGCGTTTCTGTTGATGATGAACTGCACGCAGGGTTTGCCGCGCAACCGCAGCTGGATTTTAATGGCGCTTCTGATGATTCTTGTTTATTTCGGCGGGCTGATGCTTTACCGGCAAAGCTTAAGACCGTCGCGTAAAGAGGTCGTTGGTTTTCTGGCGATGGGATTGATCGCGTGGGGGATTAACCTGGGGATTCGTCCGCTCTGTTACCGTCTTGATAAACGGGAAATTCAAAAAATGAACGAAGTATCCATGGAATATTATTTATATAACGACAAGCGGATGATCCCCGAAAATCTGCTATGCAAGGTCGAAGTTGATCAGGTAAAGGATCCGTTAGTGCTGAACGAATTGCGGGGGTGGATGAAAACTTCGCTGGAAGGAATTTATCAAGATGCCAGCTATTACGAATATGATGACTGGAACGATGATGCTTCGCGGGCAATGCAGGTGCGTTTTCACGATTATAAAAATTTAACTTATTATAAGAATATCCCGGTAGATTTAATGTCCGGCAGCAAAGTTGTCCAGCTGTTTTATCAACAGGATCTGCCGGAAGGCTGCCAGCCGCGATGATCAGCGGAAGCTCGTCAAGCTGGATTAAGAACGCATCTGCATAGAAAGAGGATGGGAAGATGACGAAAAAATATTTTAGATATCTGATGAAGCAATCGCTGCCGCTTTTTCTGATGATTTCAGGGTTTGAGTTGTTGTTTGCGTTTGATTTTATCAACATCGAAGCCCTGCCGATGGTTCTTACCGCGATGTCGCTGATCATTCCATTTGTGTTTCAGTTCTGGCAGTTTAGACGAAAAGCGGCTTATACGTATGGAGCGCTGCCGATCCGGCGGGAAACGTTGATCCTCGTGCGCTTTGGCGTTATCTTGTTTTTGGTTCTGGTTCCAGCATGTCTCCTCCTGTTCGTTGTTGCCGTAAGGGAAAACCTTTCGTTTGCCGCCATGACGGCGCTGTTGCTGAATGAGTGCGGCGGTTTGCTTCTGATGACTTCGGTAAATCTATTCATTCTGAGCTGTTGCCGCTCTGCCGTTGAGGGCATGATCGCGCTGGCTGGAGCAATCATGCTGCCGATCGCCATCGTTAACGATGGTACTGAGATTCTGAGCCGGCATCTTTTGTTTGACAATCGTTCATTCATGCCCGAATTTTTCTCGCCGTGGCAGTATGCTTTTAACAGAATGTCAGAAGATTTTGATCCGCTTTTCACTGCCGGAATTATCCGGATAAACGGGAACTGGATTGAATTCGGCATTGTCTTTCTGATCAGTGTTGCAGCGCTGTTGCTGACCCTGCGGATCAGCCTGCGGCAACGAAACGAAGATGTTGGCAGAAACTTTCAATCGAAGCTGATTCTGCCGATTTTCTTATCAGTATATTCCTTTTTACTGATGCTGAACTGCACGAGCGACATATCAGGATATCGAAGCCAGCCGTTTAAAGTGTTGTTGCTCATCGTTATTTATTTCGGCGGGATGATGCTGTACCGGCAGAGTAAGAAGGTATCGCTGAAGCAAATCCTTGGTTTTCTCGTTTTGGGATTAACCGCCTGGGGAATCAATCAGGGAATTCATACACTCTGTTATCGAGTTCAAGTTCAGCAAATCGAGAAAATCAGCGAAGTGGATATGATCTTTCTGCAGTATAACGAACCGCGTGGAGAAGGGGTGAATCCCGTCTGCCGGGCAGACATCGAATCTGTTCACGATGCAGCTGTTTTAAACGAAATTCGTAAGGATATGAGATCTGAACTGGACGAATTTTATCAGAATCATGACTTCAATACGCAAACCATGGACATCAGTGAAGCTGCGAAGTCGCTGGATGTCTATGCGTTTGCGGGGAATATGGCGTATCATAAGACGATTTCATTGGAATCCTTGTCCGATGATAAAGTTGTCCAGCTGTTTTACAATCAAAATCTGCCAGAAGGTTGTCTGCCACAATGAACCGAAACAATCATAAGATTTAACTGATCATTTAATTTTGAACTTAGCTAAAAAGCTGCACAAACTTTCTGTTCGTGCAGCTTTTATGGATAGCTTTATTAATGATTTGAATGACATTCAATATTAGATGTTCGCTAAGCGATTACCCTTTACACGATTATGCAATTTCAGTTTCTTTCGATTTTCATTTAAACAAAGAAAGTAAATCGCAGATTAAAAACACTCCGCACGAAACGGAGTGTTTTGTAAAAATTCAGCCAAGATATTTGATCGCCAACATGAATACGCCCAGAATAAACAGGACGACGCCGGTGACCTGATTGAGCTTTTTCGGTTCCGCCTTGTTGGCGAAGCGCGCGGCGATCATCGCGCCCAGATAGGTGAAGAAGACGCTGCTGATCAACGGGAACCACTGGATCGTGCCGCTGATCGCAAAATGACTGAGAGCGCCGGTTAAGGCGGTAAACGTCATGATGAACACGCTGGTGCCGACCGCTGTTTTTAAATCATAACCCAGCACGCTGACTAAGACCAGCAGCATCATCATGCCGCCGCCGGCGCCGATAAAGCCGCAGATCAAACCGATCAGGACGCCGCAGGCCAGTGATAACAACGCTTTCTGTTTCGCGGTGCGGGTCTGATTTTTGGAGCTGGCGCTCATGACCGGCTTGACGATAAAGCGGATACCGAGGATCATTGTGATCCAGACGGAGAAGCTGCCCAGCGTCGTCTGCGGCACTAACGAGCCCAGCCAGCTGCCGACCATCGTAAAGATCACCGTCGAGATCATCATGATCAAGCCGTTGCGGATGTCCAGATTCTTGTGCTTGTAATAGGTGAAGGCTGAAACAGCCGAGGCCAGCACGTCGGAGGCCAGCGAGATGCCGACGGCTTCATAAGCGTTGAAGCCCAATAAGGTGACCAACATCGGCGTGATGACTGCGGCCGCCGACAAGCCTGCCAGTCCGGTCGCAATGCCCGCGCCTAATCCCGCAATCATCGTGACAATCAAAATAGTCAAATTCATCAATTCAGCTCCTTTAAATAGTTTATTTGTAAACTATTTATAAATTATAAAGAGCGGAGAACGAATGTCAAGAAAAACTGTCTGTGCTTGTTGACAAAGCTGTTGATTTGTCAAAAAAACCGCTGGGATTTAGCGGTTTTGGCGTTGTGCAAGCGGGATGTAATCGGCTAAGTCACCGACGTATTTGCCGGCTGGCCGAACGATCTTGTCGCAATACAGCTTGTTTTCAATGTTGTGGGCAAGCCAGCCGACCATCCGGCTGGCGGCGAACAGCGGCGAGTAACAATCTTCCGGGATGTCCAGCATGGAATAAACCAGCCCGCTGTAAAAGTCGATGTTGCTGCTGACATGAATCCCTTTGCGGCGCAAGATGACCTGCTTCGCCAATTCTTCAGTGCGGCGGTAGAACTGATATAAGCGGGAACGGTTTTTCTCCTGCGCCAGAATTTCAATCTGCGCTTTTAAGATTTCGCTGCGCGGATCGGAAAGGGTGTAGACGGCATGCCCCATGCCGTAGATCAAGCCTTTGCCGTCGAAGAACTGCTTATTCATGATCTGTTCTAAAATCCGGGTGATCTGTGCGTCGCTGGCGTCCAGCCCCAGCTGCTTCAGCATTGCGTCCATCATCCGCCGGGCGGAGATGTTCGCTCCGCCATGGCGCGGACCCTTCAGCGAGCCGACGGAAGCCGCCATCGCGGAATAAATATCCGTACCGGTGGAAGCGACGACGATATTGGTAAATGTGGAATTGTTGCCGGAGCCATGATCGGCGTGCAGCACCATCATCAGATCCAGAATCTTCGCTTCCTGCGGGGTGAACTGTTGATCGGGTCTTAATAAGGACAGGATGTTCTCCGCGATCGACAGTTCAGGCTTCACCGGATGGACGATCAGGCTCTTGTTTTCAAAGAAATGCGCTTTTGCGGCCATCGAGTAGCAAAGGATCGCCGGCATTTTCGCCAGGATCGACAACCCCTGGTCCAGCGTGTTGGCAACAGAGATATCGTCGGCCACAGGATCCTCCCCATACAACATCAACAAGGCCTTCTGGATCTGGTTCATTACGTTCATGCTGGGATAACGCAGGATGTTGGTCGCCAGAAAGCCCTCCGGCAGCGTGTAGCGTCCGCGCAGTTCAGCGGTAAACAGATCCAGCTCCGACCGGCTTGGCAGATGGCCGAACAAAATCAGAAAGCACGTTTCCTCATAACCGCAGATCTGATCTTGATCGAGATTCCGGCACAGCTGGGTGATCGGAATCCCCCGATAGTACAGCTCACCGCGATCGTCCACCTTTTTCCCGTCGACCAGCTTGTAGCCGACGACGTCCGCGATCCGGGTCAGACCGATCAAGACGCCGGTGCCGTCTTCATTGCGAAGACCTTTCTTTACGTCATATTTTGTGTATAATTCATTGTCGATTTTATTTTTCGGGATCGATTCCTGGAAGATCTTCTGCAGCTGATTGTTCATGATTTCACCTCAATGGTTCTAGTTTACTACAAAAATGAAAGAAATGACACAAAAAAGAAAACAATTTACTTTTCTGTGTAAAGACTTTCAAAAGCGGAAACGAGCTGATATAATAAAGTCTATGAAAGAAGGGGTTGGATGAAGACACTGGCGGAAAAAATTTTAGCGGCGCATTGCGTGGCGGGTGAGCTGAAGGCGGGCATGCCGATCGAAATCAAGATTGATCAGACGCTGACGCAGGATGCGACGGGGACGATGGCTTATTTACAATTTGAGGCGATGGGATGCGAGCGGGTCAAGACGGAATGCTCAGTGAGCTATGTCGATCACAATACGCTGCAGAACGGCTTTGAAAATGCCGATGATCATCAATATCTGCGCACGGTCGCGGATCGTTACGGCATTCTGTTCTCCCGGCCGGGCAACGGGATCTGTCATCAGGTGCAGTTGGAGCGGTTTGACAAACCGGGCAAGACGCTGCTGGGTTCGGATTCTCATACGCCGACCGCCGGGGCGATGGGGATGATCGCGATCGGCGCGGGCGGACTGGACGTGGCCTGCGCGATGGCAGGCATGCCGTTTTCCTTAACGATGCCGAAGATCGTCAACGTGCGGCTGATCCACCGGCTGCCGCATGGCGTTGGAGCGAAGGATATCATCCTGAAGGTTCTGTCGCTGATGAGCGTCAAAGGCGGCGTCGGCAAGATCCTGGAATATACCGGTGAAGGTCTTCTTGATTTAAGCGTGCCGGAGCGCAGCACGATCTGCAACATGGGCGCGGAGCTGGGCGCGACGACGTCGCTGTTTCCCAGCGATGAGAATACCCGTGAGTTTTTAACCAAGCAGGGCCGTGCCGCTGACTTTCTCGAACTGAAGCCCGATGCGGACGCTGTGTATGACGAAGTAATCGAAATTGACTGCGCCGCGCTGAAACCGCTGGTTGCCTGTCCGCATTCCCCGGATTTAGTCAAGCCGGTCGAGGAGCTGGCGGGGTTGAAGGTCGATCAGGTCGCAATCGGTTCCTGTACGAATTCTTCATTTACCGATTTGCTGGAGGTGGCCCGGATTCTCAAGGGCAAGACCGTTCATCCGGAAGTTTCACTGGTGATTTCCTTCGGCTCCAAGCAGGTGCTGCGGATGCTCAGCCGCTGCGGGGCGCTGGATGATCTGATCGCGGCAGGCGCGCGGGTACTGGAAGCAACGTGCGGACCGTGTATCGGAATGGGACAGAGTCCGCAGTCGAACGGCGTCTCGCTGCGCACGTTCAACCGCAACTTCTATGGCCGCAGCGGCACGATGAGCGCGGGGATCTATCTTGTTTCCCCAGCGACCGCGGCTGCCAGCGCGATCGCCGGAGTCCTGTGCAGCGCGGAAACGATCAACTATGCCAAGCCGGAGATGCCGGACGCTTATCTGATCGACGACACAATGCTGATCCAGCCCAGCTGTGATCCGGCGGTGGAAATAAAACGCGGCCCGAACATCAAGCCGTATCCGGCCAAGGCCCCGTTAGCGGAAACGATTGAAGCGCAGGTCATGATCAAGGTTGGGGATAACATCACAACCGATCATATCATGCCGGCCGGAGCCAAAATTTTGCCATACCGCAGCAACATTGAAAAGATCAGCGAGTTCTGTTACAGTCAGATCGATCCGCAATTCCACGACCGCTGTCTGCAGTATGGGGGCGGGTGGATTATCGCCGGGGAGAACTACGGGCAGGGCAGCTCGCGCGAACATGCCGCGCTGGCGCCGATGTATCTGAAGATTCAGGCGGTAATCGCCAAGAGCTATGCCCGGATTCACCGCCAGAATTTGATCAACGCCGGAATTGTGCCGCTGGTCTTTGAGCGGCCGGACGACTATGAGCGAATTGCGATGCTCGATACGCTGGCGCTGGACTGCGGCAAGCTGGCGGAAGGCCAGCCGCTGACGATTACGGACGCGAGCGGATTCTCCTTCACGGTCCAGCATCATTGTACTGCGCGGGAGCTGGAAATTCTGCGGGCCGGCGGTCTGCTGAACCTGATTAAAATCAAGAACCAGAAAACTGAAGCATAACCTGAAAGCTGACGCAAGTCAGCTTTCTTGATGTTTTCTTCAACTTTGAAATGCTTAGGCCAATGCTTTCAGTGGCAGATCTCGCTTATTAACAGAAAAACAAAATTGAACTTCCCGATAAGAAAGCGTATAATCAGACAAGTTCAGAGAAATGGGGGAAGACAATGTTTACCAATCAAAAGTTAAAACAGCTGATCGTACCGTTAGTGATCGAACAGATCCTGGCGGTGTTGGTCGGCATGGCAGATATCATGATGGTCAGCAGCGTTTCTGAGGCCGCGGTTTCGGGCGTATCGCTGGTCGATTCGATCAGCATTCTGATCATCAATATCTTTGCGGCGCTGGCCACCGGGGGCGCGGTTGTCGCGGCGCAGTATCTCGGCCGGCGGGAAGAGGAACAGGCGTGCTTCTCCGCGAAGCAGCTGATCTTGTGCACGACGGCGATTTCCGCGGTGATCATGGTGATGTTTCTGATTTTCGGTCACCAGCTGATTTCCCTGATCTTCGGCAAGGTGGATCCGGAGGTGCTTGCCAGTGCGCAGACCTACCTGTTTATCACGTCGATGTCCTATCCGTTTATCGCGTTGTATAATTCCTGCGCGGCGTTATACCGGGCGATGGGCAATTCGCGGATTTCAATGGTGACGTCGCTGATCATGAATTCGCTCAATATCGTTGGTAACGCGATCCTGATTTACGGTTTGGGCATGGGCGTGGAAGGTGCGGCGATCCCGACGCTGATTTCGCGGATCGTCTGCGCGGTGCTGATCGTCGTGATGCTCCGGCATCGGCAGGATCAGATTCGGCTGGATTCGTATTTCCATCTGGGCTTTGACTGGGCGATGATCAAACGGATCTTACAGATCGGCGTCCCGAACGGATTAGAAAACGGCATGTTTCAGATCGGCAAGATTCTGGTACAGAGCTTAGTCGCGATGTTCGGCACTGCTTCGATCGCGGCTAACGCCGTCGCCAACAACTTCGCGTCGATGGAAGTCATTCCCGCTGCGGCCATCGGTCTGGGCTTGGTCACGGTGGTCGGCCAGTGCGTCGGCGCCGGGAAGATCGAGGAAGCACGTTATTACACGAAGAAGCTGATGAAATGGGCGTATATGGCTTCGATCGCTTTGAACGTCTGCATTCTGCTGGGAGCGAACGTCTTGCTGAAGCTGTACAATCTGTCGCCGGAAACGCTGGATATCGCATTTAAGCTGTTGTTTATCCATGGCTTCTTCGTGATGGTGATCTGGCCGGTTTCCTTCACGCTGCCCAATGCGCTGCGGGCAGCCAACGACGCGCGTTTTACGATGAGCGTTTCGATTGCGTCGATGTGGATCTGCCGGATCGGTCTGAGCTATGTGTTCGGGCTGGTTTTCAAGCTGGGCGTCGTCGGCGTCTGGCTGGCGATGATCTGTGACTGGTTTGTGCGTTCCGCTTTCTTTGCGGTTCGCTTCCGCGGCGACCGCTGGACCCGCCGTCGGCTGATCGAAGGCTGAGGCCGGTATCCGAAGTAGGGACAGCCGGGAAAGCGGCAGGTATGTCATGTGCCGCAAAGGACTGTTGGAAGGCTCTCATGCTTCAGCCGATTTTTGACGAGCATCCCAAGCTGGCGCAATTTCAGCTGACGGCGGGGATGGTTGCTCGGCATAAGGGCCGGTAATATTGTCGGATCTGATCACACCGTCAACATTGCTGAAGCGGAATCCTGCTTTTCTGAAAGTCTTTGAGCTTCAGGACGGGATTGGCTGATCGTGATCCGCAGCAAGCTGACGTTTACGATCGGCACGCAGGGCCGCTTAATCGAGCTGATTTATCAAGACCAAGGGGAAATTGAAGAATTCTGACAGAGCGCAGGATTCTTTTCTTTTTCTGTGGTCCGTTTCCTCAGGAATCATTCTAAAAAACTTGAAAATAATTCAATGTTTCGCTACAATGAAGAAAACAGGAAAAAGAAGGGTGGCGATCCCGATGCATGATATCTGGAATCCATGGCATGGCTGCACGAAGATCAGCGAGGGCTGCGAGCATTGTTATATGTATTTTCTCGACCGCCAGCGGGGGCAGGACGGAGCCCAGATCCGGCGGGTTGCAAGTGGCTTCGACATGCCGGTAAAGAAAGACCGGCGCGGATATTATAAGATTCTAAGCGGCGAGCGGGTGCGCGTATGCATGAACTCTGATTTTTTCCTGGCTGAGGCTGACCTCTGGCGAAAGGAAGCCTGGCAGATCATGAAAAAACGTTCGGACGTTATCTTTTTCCTGCTGACAAAACGTCCTGAGCGTGTGGCGGCGTGTCTTCCGGCGGATTGGGGAACGGGTTGGGAAAACATCTTTTTTAATGTGACCGTGGAGAATCAGAAACGGGCGGAATCGCGGATGGACTGGTTATTGAAGCTGCCGTTTCAACATAAAGGGGTGATGTGTGCACCCTTGATCGGTCCTGTCGACTTGTCGCCATGGCTCGCCAGCGGCCAGATCGAACAGGTGATCTGCGGCGGGGAAAATTACGATGGCGCGCGGCCTTGCGATTATCGCTGGGTTCAAGCTCTGGGGGCGCAATGCCGCCGGGCCGGGGTGACTTTTAATTTCATCGAAACCGGCTCGGTTTTTGTCAAAGACGGGAAAACGTACCGCATGCCGTCCAAGCGTCTGCAAAGTGAAATGGCATGGAAATCCGGACTCAGCTTCCGCGGCCGTCCGCAGGTCTTTCATTTGGAAGACGAATATGGCCCAATTCCGCCGGAACGGTTATATCAGCCTTATTTTGGATCCCATTGCCAGCGCTGCGGCGGACAGCTGACCTGCAACGGCTGCACCCACTGCGGGCGCTGTGAGAAAAAGCAGACGACGTCAGGACACCCATTGCAGCTTGATCGGATTACCGGAAAGAAGGACTGAACGACGTTAAAAATCGGCGAATTTTCCAAACTGAAGCCGATCTTGAGCCGCAAGCTTCGCTGCTGGTTGTCAGGGGGCTGGAAGAAAACGGAAAGCATCTCAACGGCCCCGATCGGCAAATCATACATTGTGGACTTTGGAATGAAACGGATTCGCAGCGATATCTGACTGAGATTCAGATCCCGGTCCGCAATGAAATTGAAGTTCCTCCTGCTTCACGAACAGGAGGAATTTTATTTTTCACTTGACTCTCACAGCGTGTCAGGGTTTATCGTGAGATCACACGAAAGGAAGGCATCGTGTGGCGCACGTATATCGACGCCCATGAGGCATGCCGATCCTGGCCCTCAAGCCATATTCACCTGGCTTTGACCGTCTGGAAGCGCCGCGGGTGGCCAAACTGGTGTGAGGCGCTGGCAATGAATTTGGAACAATCCGACGAGTTTAACTGAAAAACGAATCTTTTTTTTATTAAGACCACGGACAGGAAAAGCGCGGCGGCTTCAAAAAGAAACTGCCTGAACAGCGTTTTTTTGATCCGGGAAACCAGCGAGGAGAATCCGTTCGCAAATCCTGCCGGAATGGCTTTGGCGCAAATGTTTAGCAAATTCAGTCCGGATTTGGAAAAAGAATGGCATCGAATACTGTTAACCCTGTGAAAAAGACCTGATTCTTGATCGGCGGGTTGGAACATACACTGTCAAACAGGAGGCGCTGTATGAAAAAGATTGCGGTATTTTTTCTGACGCTGACGTTGTTCTGGACGCCGCTGCACGCGGATGGTTCGTATATTGTGATCAGCGGCAACGATGGCAATGTTCTGGAAGCTGAAAATGAACACGAAGTTCGCTCGATCGCCTCGATCTCAAAAATCATGACCGCGGTGGTCGCGCTGGAAAACGGGGATTACATCGACCAGTGGATTATCGGCGACGAAGTGACGAATGTGACAGGAAGTATGATCTGGATTCAGAAAGGGCAGCAGGTTTCGATGCGCTCGCTGCTTTACGGCATGATGTTAAAGAGCGGCAACGACGCGGCGGTTGCGATCGCCCACCGGGTCGGGGGCGGATCGGTTGAAAAATTCATTCAGATGATGAATGAAAAAGCGGCGGCGCTGGGGATGAAGGATACGGAGTTTCATAATCCCAACGGCATGGACGTTGAGGAGGAAGGCAATTATTCCACGGCGTATGATATGGCGCTTTTGATGCAGTACGCGATGACGCTGCCGCAGTTTCGGGAGATCGTTGCGACGCAGTTTTACACAAGCGAATGGGGCTCACGCTGGAAAAATTCCAACAAGCTGCTGAGTAATTTTGAATTCTGTACCGGCGGCAAGACCGGTTTCACCAACAAGGCCGGGGAAACGCTGGTCACCGCAGCGCAGAACGGCGAGCTGGAATACATCGTCGTGACGCTGGCCGTGCCGGACCGCTGGACGTTTCACGAACAAAAGTATCGGAAAGCGATGGAAATGTGCGAGCTGATCACGCTGCAGCCGGCCGGTTCGATCGAACAGGAAGGCTATATCGCTCAGCTGGACCAGCCGTTTGAAGTCGTCGTTAAAAAGGAAGAAGCGGGACAGGGACAGTACACAATGACGCTCGATAAAAGTAAAAATGAGCTGACGCTGTGCTGGACCGATCCTTCGCACACGGTGGTCAAGACACTCCCGGCCGTTAAGCCGCCGCGGAAGTTCTGTTTCTGGAGGTGGTGCGTATGAATCTGATCTGGATCCTGTTGATTCTGGCTTCACTGACGTATGGTCTGTTGACCGGATCAGTCAGTTCTGTGAATCAGGTAATCGTCAACGTCGGCCGCGAGACGCTCGAGCTGGCGCTGCCGTTGGTGGCGGCGACCTGTTTCTGGAGCGGAATTCTCAATATCGCGCGGGAGGTCGGCCTGCTGAATATGCTGCAAAAGCTGTTGTCTCCATTGCTGCGGTTTCTGTTTCCGGATCTGCGCGACGATCCGGAAGCGCTGGGCTACATTGCCGCCAACATTACAATCAATGTATTCGGACTGGGCTCGGCCGCAACGCCCAGCGGCCTTAAGGCGATGGAGTGCATGCAGCGGCACAATCCGGATAAGAAAACCGCCAGCCGCGCGATGGTCACGTTTTTAGTGCTGAACACCGCCGGCGTGACCATCTTGTCAACGACGATCGTTTCACTGCGTGCGCAGTTCGGTGCGCTGAATCCGACTGATTTCATGCCGCTGGCGATCATTGCGACCAGCTGCGCGTCGATCGGCGGCCTGGCGCTGGATCGGTGGGTGAATTACCGTGGAAAGTAGCCTGTATATCCTGCCGATCTTAATCCTTTTGATCTTCGCGTTCGCCCTGCTGCGGAAGTTCAATGCCTACGATGCGTTTGTCAGTGGCGCGAAAGAGGGACTGTCGTTGTTTGTCACGCTGTTTCCGAGCTTGCTGGCGATGATGTTCGCAGTGTCGCTGCTGCGGGAAAGCGGGCTGTTTACCGTAATGGCCCGACAGCTGGGCAACGTGTTTCCCGCGATTCCTTCGGATATCTTCGCGCTGGCCTTCTTCCGTCCGATCTCCGGCAGCGCGTCGCTGGCGATTCTCGTCGATATCTTGAAAACGCTGGGACCGGATTCGCTGGCCGGCAAAATGGCAAGCGTCATTCAGGGCTCGACGGATACGACGCTCTATGTCATCACGCTCTACTTCTCTTCGGTCGGTGTGAAGAAAATCAAAAATTCGCTGCCGATCGGTTTGTTTGCGGATGTGATCGGCATCGGTGTAGGTATCTGGCTGACGCTGCAATTCCTTGTTTAACGCCGATTTCTCTGTTCTTTCCCGGTCTTGTCTGGTAAAATAAGAAGGCAAAGGATGGAGATAAACGATGGATCGATTACAAAAAATTATTGCGGCCAGCGGTCTGACCTCCCGGCGCAAGGCAGAAGAATGGATTCTGCAGGGACGCGTCAAGGTCGACGGACAGGTCGTAACGGAGCTGGGTGTAAAACCGCGCAAAGGGGCTTTGATCGAAGTTGACGGCAAAGCCATCGCGCGTGAAGATAAAGTCTATTATGTCATGAACAAGCCGAAGAAGGTGCTGTGTACGCTCAATGACGAGCATGACCGGCGGACCGTTGTGGATTTGATGACGGATGTGCCGCAGCGGGTATTCCCGGTCGGCCGGCTGGACTACGACACGACCGGCGTGCTGATCATGACGAACGACGGAGAATTCGCAAATGAAATTATTCATCCCCGCTATCATATCGCCAAGGTGTACGAGGTGACGATCAACGGGATTTTGAAAACGGAAGAAATCAAACAGCTGGAACAGGGCGTCGTACTG
>NZ_CFQZWI010000034.1:0-27237 GCF_986127675.1 Holdemania sp.
ATCTATTTTTTAGTTGTTGAGTAACTTCACATATACTTTTAATTCCGTGTATGGAAGGAAAGAAGAGAAAATAAACTAAAGTAAACAAATTGACAAAGCATAAAAGCTTTTCGCGCTGATTTTTCTTGAACGGAAATATTTTTTCAATTCCAGCAAAGACAACAACACCCAGACCGCTGGCAAGCATGGGCCCTCCTAAGATTTGATCAGGAAAGATATTGAGAAATAAACCTCCCAGAAGGAAATCAACAGTTAAAATAATCATGCCTTTCCATCTTTTTATTCTATAATCACTCAGACAGAAGTATTGAAAAACCAAAAGAGCAAGAGCTGGCAACCAATTTGCTCTGATAATTTTACCAATTCCTAAAGGTATTAATAACAAGTCCAACAAAACAAAGATAAATAAAGCTATGTCTAAACTTATTAATGGATAATTCCGTAAAAAACCCCTTTCTTTCATACTTTCACCTCAAATCGGCAATTCCTTATTTGTTTCTATTTTAACATGTTCTGAAAAGCCGCAAAAGCCGTGTTGCATCGACTTCATGAATAATTCATAATTAAGTTTAACGCCTGCATTTACGGTTTCCAACTTATAGCTTATAATAAGACCAAAATCTGAAACATTGGGGGAATGAAAATGACATTTTATTTTCGCTGGGCAAAAATGGAGGATGCACAATCGCTCGCAGATATATATCGGCCATATATTGAAGAAACGGCGATCACCTTTGAAACAGAAGCGCCGGATGCCGAGGAGTTTCGTCGACGGATTGCGGAAGTGACGGCGCTGAGTCCCTGGATCGTAATGACCGATGAAAATCAGACGATCCTTGGCTACGGCTATTATCATCCATTCCGGACACGTGCCGCCTATCAATGGTGGACTGAAGTTTCAATTTATCTGCGGGCGGATCAGCGCGGCCGGGGTTTGGGGACGCAGCTGTTGAGTAAACTGGAGCAGCTGGCCCGAATTCAGGGCTACTACACTCTGGTTTCCGTCGTCACCTGCCCCAATCCCGCCAGCGAGCATCTGCATCAAAAAGCCGGTTTTCAACCGATGGGCTGTCTAAAACAAGCCGGATACAAGCTCGGCGGCTGGCATGACGTGGTGGAATGGGGAAAAACGCTGCGCACTCCGGATAAAGATCCGCAGCCGATCCTGCCTTTTCCGCTATGTGCTGATAAACTTGAAAATCTGCTTTAAAAACGCAATAAGATCCGGACACCCGGATCTCTATTTTTTTTCGCCGATCGTCTGAATCAGCTCCTGTTTGATTTCTTCCGCCGTTTGGGCGCGAGGTTTCCGTCCCAGAATATACGCAAAGCTATCGCGCCATTCCTGATCGCTGTAATTGTCTGCGGCAAGCTGAAGAACAACATTCCTCAATGGGTAATGATAGGGCTGCGTATGCAGATCGGACAGATAAGGACACTCGCATTGATTTGCCAGAAGCTCCAGTAAACTTGGTTTCGGCATTGTTTTCTGCCCCCCTTTTGTCAATTAAATCAGACTTTTTGAACCACGCAAATTCTAGTTAAAATAAGCCTTTTTTCTTTCATTTCCAATTATATTTCAAATGTCAGTTAAAGTCTACTTTTTGAACCAGCTAAGAAAGTTGGAGGACAAGGAATGGCGAATGAAAAGAAGCGAATCTTACAGTTATTCTACATTCTGACCCAGCAAGACGACTATATCCGCTCTTATGAACTTGCGGAAAAAGTCAGCGTCACAGAACGAACGATAAAGAACGATATAGCTGAACTCGAAGCCTTCGCTAAAGCCAGCGGCGCTGATTTGATCGCGAAGAAAGGAAAAGGTTACGTTCTCAAAGTTTTTGATGAAGAAAAGTTTTCTCCGGTAAAAATACAGCTGGCAATTCATTTTTCAGCGATCGGCGGAACTCCGCGGGCACAAAATGACAGGACGAATGATATTTTGCGCCGGATTATTGTAGAAAAACGATATCTGACTATTGAAGATATCGCTGACGAACTCTACCTCACGAAAAGCTCAATTCGGGAAGAATTGAAAGAAGTTAATTTTTTATTGAATAAATTTAATTTACGCTTGAAAAAACGAAGCGAAGAAGGACCGATGGTCATCGGAAGCGAATTTGATCGTCGGATGTTAATGCTGTGTATTTTTGAAAATCACTATCATGAAGCTGTTAATTTGTATAAGAATACAGATTATCTCTCTTTTTTCGATCGCGAGGATGAGGAACGATATGAAATCAGACATATCTTCCTCAAAGCATTAAGAGAATCAGATTGTCATATCTTGGATGGGAATACGCAGCGCTTATCCCGTTATTTGCTATTGATGGCTTCCCGTTATCAGGCCGGCTGTCCTATTCATTTATCCCGAAAACAACAGGATTACATACGACGTTTCCGGGAATATCGAGTGGCTGAGGAAGTAATTCTGAAATGCGGACAGTTTTCTGGTTTTGACGTGAATGAAGATGAAATTCTGGCATTTGCGCTGCTCTTGGTGTTTTGGGCGGATATTCCGCTGGATTGCAAGCTCGCCGATAATTATTTTGAATTAGCTGAGGAAGCGCAAAAACTGAATGCTGCCTTCTGCAAGTCAGTAAAAAAGGACTACAATGTAGATCTGACTCAAATTCCCAATGAAGAACAGATTCTATGTTCAGGATTAATTCCTTTGCTGGTTCAAAAAGATTTCAACGCTTCGTTTCATAGCGTAAAAAGTCTGCATTCAGAGGATTCGCGCATTCAAGATTGTCCTTTGGCGTCGAAACTGGCACATAATCTTGCCCGTTTGTTCGAAACTCAGTATCATTGTAAATTGAGCTTGTATAATCTGATCACATTTGCCGGCCACCTCAATACGTTGCTCTTGATGATTCCTTATCCGTTCAAGCCCATCCGGGCGATTGTTTCCAATGGCGGCGGATATATTTCGTCAGGAATTCTAAAGCAGATGATCCAGACTCGGTTTGGTTCCTGTTTTGCTTGTCTGGACGTTTATGAACTCTATGAAATGCGGAAACTGCCAGTCGAAGATTACGACTGGGCAATTTTAAGTTATCCTTATTATTCGTATAAATATGACTGGCCGTGCTTAATGGTCAACAGCATTCCGACACAAAGCCAGATGAACGATATCTATAATCAGGTTATTTTATCAGGTGTTCAGCTGCAGTCCGCTCTTGATCATCTGCGCTTGGGCGTATTTACAATTTATCGTGATTTTGAATATGAAAGTATGGACTCTTTTATACAGTTAATCAGCTATAAAATGGGAAAAGATGCGGAGAGCGTCGAGAAGATCTATGCTGATCTTCATTACACTAAGAAAACATGCGTAGCGAACAAAGTTTGCATTTTGTTTGTAAAACGACAATGGGTAAGCAAAGGATTTTTTGAAATTTATCAGTTAAATCAGGAAAGAATATTTGATGAACAGCCGATTTTGCATATCGTTGTGATCAGCGCTGATTTTGACAGCAGTTTGGAGGCCGTAAGATTTGTTAACGATCTTTTAATTTCTTTCTTCAGAGATAATGAAAATTTGTGGATGTTGATTGAAAATCACCGTGTAACCGGATTAACGGAGATCGTCCGCGCAAGTTTAAAGGCTTTGCCAATTTCACTTGGCTAAGGGAAAAAACGAAAGTTTTCCCTTTTTTTTCGGAAAAAGTGAACGTGGTAACGCTTACAAAAACAGGTTATAGTAGGGACGTTGAAGAAATATCCAACAAGAAAGGGGTATCGCATTGCTGAAAATCTTTTTGTCATCGCACGGTCATTTTGCCAGCGGCATGAAAAGCTCTCTGGATATTTTGATGGGCGCTTCTGACAATGTCACCGTGTTTGACGCTTATGTTGATCAAGCGTCAGTTCAGGAAAAACTCGACGCATTTTATGCCGGAGTTTCCGCGGAGGATCAGGTGCTTCTGATGTCAGACTTGATCGGCGGCAGCGTGAATCAGGTCATGATGACCTATCTGCAGAAACCCAACACTACGCTGATCGGCGGCGTGAATCTGGCCTGTGTTCTGGAGCTTTCAACAAAAACGGAGGTCACGGTGGAGGAGATCGAACAGATCGTCGAACAGAGCCGATCAATGCTGAGCGTCGTGCAGCTGCCGGATTTAACAGAAGAACAAGAGGATTTTTTCTAAGAAAGGAGGAAAAGGAAATGATTAAGTTAGTACGTTTGGACGAAAGATTGATTCATGGACAGGTGGCGATCAAATGGTCGCGGCACACTGGGGTTGACCGGATTGTCGTGGCCAATGATGAGGCGGCAGGCAACAAGATCATCCAGCAGAGTCTGATGATGGCCGCCCCGGCAACCGCGAAGGTCACAATCCGTTCAGTTGCCGATTCGATCACGCTGCTGAAGGATCCGCGCGCAGCAGGACATAAAATTCTGGTCATCATCTCCAACCCGAAAGATCTGATCAAAATCTTGGAAGAAGTGAAGGACATTCCGCTGATCAACGTCGGCAACTATGGCCGCATCGCACCGAAACAGGGGGATCTTGCCCGTCGGACCTACGGATCCAATCTGTATGCTTACGACGAAGAAGTCGAAGACTTCAAGAAAGTGCTGAGCTTCGGCATCGAAACTGTGTACCAGACCACGCCGGAAGACAATCCGGAAAAATTAAGCAAAGTTTTGGGTTTATAAGAAAGTTCATTAGGAAAAGAGGAGGAAAATTATGGTATCCGCAGCTTTACAAATTTGTTTAGCGTATTATATCATCTCAATTTTAGATCCCTACATCATGTCCTGGCAATGTCTTAACCGGCCGATCGTCGTCGCTCCGTTAGCGGGGTTGATCTTGGGTGATTTCAAGACCGGCATCATCATGGGCGCATCCCTGGAATCCATTTTCATGGGAATTTCCGCCATCGGGGGCTCGATCCCGGCAGATGCGACAACCTCCAGCATCATCGCAGTCGCTTACACTATTTTAACTGGCGCCGATATCGAAGCGGGTCTGGCGATTGCCTTGCCAATCGGTACGGTCATGGCGTCCATCGCTGGCATGTTCACGCCGATCTGGGCTTCTCTTGCGGCGTATTGGGAAAAGCTGGCTGCAGAATGCAATCCGCGTAAATTCGCGTTCCAGACGATTGGTTTTTCCTGCCTGACGCCGTTGATTAACGTCGTTATCCTGTTCTTTGCGGTATCCTATGGCGTTGAGGGATTGAATGCGTTTCTGGCAAGCATGCCGGCCTGGGTTATGACAGGCTTGGGCGCTGCAACGTCGATGATGTTGGCGGTCGGCTTCGCAATTCTGACGTCGATGATCTGGAACAATGAAGTCGGCATCTTCTTCTTTGTCGGTTATGTCATGGTGGCTTACTTGGGCATGGCGACTTTGCCGATCGCAATCCTGGGCGCCGCGATCGCGATCACGATGTTCATGGGCGAAAAGCGCAGTATTGATTTAAAGAATTCAATGGCGGCTTCCGCTGCGAAAACAGATGAGGAGGATTTCTTCTAATGGAAAAGAAAGTATTGACGCCGGAAGAAAAGAAAGTTTTAAAATCAATGTTCTTCCGTTCCCATCTGGTTTTTACCAGCTTCAACATGGTAAAAATGGAGGCGAATGGTTTTACGATCACAATGGCTCCGGCGATTGAAAGTATTTATAAAGATGATATGGAAGGCAAGCGGGAGGCGTACCTGCGGCATCAGAACTTCTTTAATACCCACGCCGTTCCGTTCAGCTTCATCGCCGGCTTAGCCTACGCGATGGAAAAAGAGCATAAAGAAAAGAACTCGATCGACGGCCAGACGATTGAAAGCATCAAAGCGGCCCTGATGGGACCGACAGCCGGCATGTTCGACAGTCTGTTCTTCAACTGTCTGCGCATCATTGCCGCGGGGATCGGCATCGGTCTGTGCGCGGAAGGTTCGATTTTGGGTACCTTGATCTTCATCCTGCTCTACGGCGTAACACAGTCCATCGTGAAGTATTTCTTTGTAAACTGGGGTTATGTCTATGGTACTTCGTTTATTGATATGGTGTTCTCTTCAGGCTTGATGGGCGCGTTAACCAAAGCGGCATCCGTGCTGGGCTTAATCATGGTCGGCGCGATGACGGCGCAGATGGTCAGCGTCCCGCTGAACTGGACGTTGAACGTCGGTCAAACATCGGTTGTCATCGGTGATGTATTGAATTCGATCTTCCCGGGCTTGCTCGGCGTCATCCTGTTGTTTACACTGGTTCGCCTGATCAAGAAGGGCGCACGCCCGACGCAGCTGATTCTGGGGATCTTCGTGTTCGCCCTGGTCGGCGCCTTCTTCCGAATTTTCTAAAATCAGAGTTTAGGCTATGAAGGACTGAGCTTCATAGCCTGTTTTTCCTTCCGGAGGTGAGATCATGAAAGAGGAAATGATGCTGGCGGGCGTAACGCTGGCGCGTCGGTATACGCGTAAACAAAAAGAGGTATTTCTGGCGGAAGTATGCCGGCAGTGCAGGCAGAGGGGATGGAAGACGGAATTTCAAACCCGGCATTCCCGCATCTTGCATGTATGCAATCTGGTGATCGGCGATCTGGCGCACGCAAAGACCGTGATCGCCTGCGCTTATGACACACCTTCCCATGCCCATTTGCCGATCCGTTATTATCCGCTGAATCCGCGGAAGAATACGCAGGCGGAAGGCTGGAACCTGGCGCTGGAATGGGGGCTTGGGGCGATCTGTTTTCTGATGGCGGCAGGTGCGGTTTATGCGCTGCGCTCGCTCAGCCCGGCGATGAAAGTCGCTGCCGTTTTAGCGGCGAGTCTGGCGGCTTTGTTTGGCGTCAGTCTGCTGCACAGCCGCGGCAACCGCGTTAATTTCAATCGCAACAGTGCTTCCGTGGCGCTGATCTTGCGCTTAATTCAGGAATGGGATCCGAAATCATCCACAGCGTTGGTGCTAGTTGATCAGTGCTGCAATTCCTATGAAGGACTGAAGCTGCTTAAAGAAGCCTGCCCTTCCCGCGCCGAGGTCATTTTACTGGATTGTCTGGCGCAGGGGGAAAAAGTCGTCTGCGCTCATCGAAAAGGGGTTGACGTCTCGGACTTGCTGGAGGAAGATTGGATTAACAAGGAATATGAGGATCCGGATAACGGCTTGCGATTCTTCGAAAACGGCATGCTGCTGGCTTCCGGCGCGATCGAGAAGCATCAGTTCGTTGTCCGGCATACACGCTCCAATCAGGATTGCCATGTGGACATCCCGCGATTGGAGCAGATTTTGGAAAAATTGAAAGGCAGGATGAAAGCGGAATGAGAAAATTATTGTTTCAGAGTGATGACTATGGCTTAACGGATTCCGTCGCCGATGGAATTCTGAAAGGAATTGATCAGGGAATCATTCGCAATACCGGCTTGTTTGTCAACATGCCCAGCTCAGCCCGGGCTGCGGCGAAAATCCGTGATTGCCAGGGAGTCTGCGTCGGCATCGACATCAACCTGGTTGCAGGACGGCCCGTCAGTGATCCGGCAGAGGTTCCTTCGCTGGTGAATCCGGATGGTCATTTTGTGCCTTCGGTTCAGCGCATGCGCGAGGGTAAAATCACCGGCCGGCAGGGAATGTGCCTGTGCTTTGAAGAGGATCCTTACGACTATGAACAAACGTTGCTGGAAACTGAAAATCAGGTCAAGCGGTTTATTGAATTGATGGGCCGCAAGCCGGAATACTTTCATGGTCATTCGATGGCGACGCCCAACACCCAGAAAGCGGCGCGGGTGATCGCGGAGAAATACGATATTTTGATGACGACAGACGTCATGAGCGCCGGCCAGGTTTCCATGATTCCCTGCACATGGACGCCGAAGCCGTTTCCAATCGAGGATCAGCTGAAAACGGATGTGGAACAGGAATTCCTGAAATCGCTGGAAGCCTCGTTATCCCATGAAATCGGTTATTTTATCTGCCATTGCGGTTTTGTGGAAGAAGATTTGATGAAAGAAACAACCTACACGATGATCCGCATGAAGGATCTGGCAATGGCGACCAGTCCGAGAGTCAGGGCATTTCTGCAGGAACATCAGATTGAATTGATCACTTATCGTGATCTGAAGGAGGGACGTTAATGTTTGTACGATCACAGCGGATTGTCACCGATCAGGGAATTGTGGATGGTATTTTGAATATTGACGAAGGCCGGATTGTGGAGATCCTGCCGCCGACCGCGCGCGTCGCGATCACGGTGGATGCCGGAAATCACCGGATTTTACCGGGAATTATTGATACCCATAATCATGGAACGATGGGCTACGGCCTGATGGGCGATCAGGCTGATCCGGAAGCAACGGTCCGTGGTTACTTGAAGGGACTGGCATCCCAGGGGGTCACAGCGTGTCTGCCAACGGCAGATTTCGGCTTGTTCGAAGCGATAGTCAAAGTGGAGCAGGGACCGATTGACGGCGCAAAGCCGATCGGCATCCACAGCGAAGGTCCGTATTTGAACCGCGTGGGGGAAAAAGGAATTGATACCGGACATCCGGATATTGATTTAGAACATGTCCAGGCGATGATCGACACCGCCCAGGGGATGCTGAAGCTGGTTGCGATCGCACCGGAAATCCCGGGTGCAAAAGAAGCGATTGCGCTGCTGACGTCGCAGGGGGTCCGCTGTGCTTTTGCCCACAGCAACGCGATGTATCAGGAGACATTGGAATCTTTTCAATGGGGGATCACGGTCACGACGCACACTGCCAACGTCATGGCGGGGATTCATCATCGCCGGATGGGCGGTCTGGGCGCCTGTCTGCTTAACGACGAGGTTTACAACGAGCTGATCTGCGATGGTCTGCATGTCGCGAATGAAATGATCGAACTGATGCTGCGGGTTAAAAAGAATCCGTTTGACAAGTTCATGATGGTTTCCGACAATGTGCCGATGGCGGGAGCGCCGATCGGCCGGTATCATCTGTCCGGCATGTTCGATGTGAATATTGATGAAAAGGGTTATTGTTTATCGGATACCGGAAGGTTGTGCGGTTCAACGCTGCCGGTGATCCGCGGTATCCGCAATCTGGCGGAGAATCTGCATCTGCCGCTGACGGAAATCGTGAAAATGAGCTCGCGCAATCCAGCGCAGGTCTACGGCGCACCTCAGAAAGGCCGGCTGGCAGCGGGCATGGATGCGGACTTCATCATCATCGACGAGGATTATCAGGTTCTGAAAACCTTCAGCGAAGGGCGATGTGTGTATGATGCTGAGAAAGACATGGATTTGTTCAATCCGGATTTTCTGAAGGCTTGCGCAGCGGAGTAAACCGTTAAAATAGAAATCGAGGCATAAAAAAGAATGGGGATCATGAAACCGGATCGCCCGTTTGTCCTGGAGGACAGGCGGAAGCCATCGCGGATGTTCAACGAACTCCATTCTTTTTTGTTGAAATCAAGGCCGGCCCTGCGCATGGGAAGGATGCCGGCTTTTAGCCTTCTGAATGACGCCGGTATTGCCAGAATGGTCGATCCGGCAGGCGTCAGCAGAGATGATTTATTGGATAATGTGCGGTTTCACATCGCTGGGAATCAGACATTCATAGGTCTGCCCGGCCAGCCGTTCATCAAATTCAGCTTTTGCCTTTACTATGATTTCCGGCTGCTCAAAGCATTTCTCGACTGCTTTTGCCATGACTTCCGCCGCCAGCATCATCCCCTTGTAGGCCAGTGTGGATTTGCCCTGGGCAACCCATTGCCAGGTATGCCCGCCCGCGCCGTAGCTGTAGCAGGCGGTGTTGATCTGAGCTGTCGGCACAACCCAGCTGACGTCGCCGACGTCGGTTGATCCCATCGAACATTCGTCAACACAGCGGTGGCGCAGCACGATATCGCAGATATCGCTGTTCTGGATGTTGGCGATCAGCGTCTTTGGCTCGGCGATGACGGCTGTGACCTCGCTTTCCGGATCGAGCGGATAGGTATCGCGGAATTGTTTGGCGTAAGCGCGTTCAGCTTCGGTATACTCCGGAGCGCCAACCTCAAAGAAGGCCTCTTCCAGAACCTGTTCCAGCGTGAAGTTCGGAATGACGTTGCTTAAGCCTTCGTCAAAGACGACATCGCAGGTTGTGCCGGTCATCAGCGCGGCGCCTTTGGCGATATTGATCACACGTTCATAAAGCTTCTGACATTTTGGATTGGTCGTGGAGCGGACGAGGTATTTGACCTCTGCTTCCGCCTGAACGACATTCGGGGAAATCCCGCCGGCATTGGTGTAGGCGTAGTGGACGCGTTCTTTAGAGTCCATGTGTTCGCGCAGGTAATTGACGCCGACGCTCATCAGTTCGGCAGCGTCCAGCGCGCTGCGGCCCGCTTCCGGATTGCCTGCGGCATGACTGGAAACGCCGTGAAAACGGAAATAACATTGAATGCAGGACTGATGAGAGCCGGAAGATACGACGTTAAGCGCGGATGGATGCCAGGTGATCGCGGCATCGGCGTCCGCAAAGAACCCGTCGCGCGCCAGATAGGCTTTGCCGCTGCCGCTTTCCTCTGCCGGACAGCCGACCATTTTGATCGTCCCCGGCAGCTTGTTCTTTTCCAGATAGTCTTTGACGATCATCGCGGCGGCGATCGACCCGACACCTAACAGATGATGACCGCAGCCATGGCCGGTCGCCATGCCTTCGATCGGTTTGTATTCGGCGACGTCCGCTTCCTGACTCAGGCCGTAAAGTGCGTCAAATTCCGCTAACAGACAGATTACCGGCCGGCCGCTGCCCCAGACTCCGACAAACGCCGTATCCATGCCGCAAAGACCTTCAGTTACCTGGAAACCTTCCCGGCGCAGGAAACCGCTCATGGCCTTCGCTGATTTGTGTTCCAGAAAACCGGGTTCAGCGTAGCCCCACAGTTCTTTCTGCAATTCATATAATGCTTGATTCTGCGTCTTCGATAACACGGTAGAACCTCCTTCACTCATTAAAAAAATGATACTCTGGGAAAGCAGAAAAGTAAAGAAAACCGTTTCCAAATTGCTTTTTTCAATCTCACTTCCCAACGGCAGGAAAAGCTGCCTGTTCATGATTTGTAAGATTCTGTCTGCGGATCGCCCGTTCTCTTTTAAATTTGATTGTGCTATACTGGGAGTATTCAGGAGGTCTTGTATGCTTAAAATTTACAATAAACAGGCGCTGACCCGCAATGAGCGGTTTATTCGGGCAGTTGGATATGGCGTTGGGGCGACTGTGGGACTGACAATTCTTTATGGTCTGATCGCGCGGTTTCTCATGTTCGAATTCTCAGTGGTTTACCTGGCGTTCGGTTATGCAATCGGCACGGTCATCCGTAAATATGGCCGCGGGGTACAGGTGCGGTTTTCTGTGCTGGCGGCCGTGCTGGCGGTACTTTGTTTCCTGTTTGGCGATATGATCGCTTATTTCGGCTTTGGTGTGTTTACGATGGGATTTCAGTTCTTTATGCTTGCGTTCAGGATGGTGCTGCAGAGCCTGATCGGCACAAGCATGAGCGCGCTGTTGTCACTGATGTTCCGCATCGGCGGAGTTTATCTGGCCTATACGACTTCCCGCTTTGTCTAAGCGGCAGGACTAGTCAGGAAAAGAGGGACAGACATGTTTTATCGGGAGAGCTGGGTTGAGGTCGATCTGGATCAGATCAAAGAAAATATCCGCTGGCTGCGCCGGCAGACGGACCGGCAGTTTATCGCGGTGATCAAGGCCAATGGCTATGGCGTTGGCGATGGTCCGGTTGCACGGGCAGCCTTGGAAGCGGGGGCCGCGATGTTGGCAGTATCGAGCTTGGATGAGGCGTTGTCGCTGCGGTATCAGGGGATCACAGCGCCGGTTTTAATTCTGGGCGTTGTGGATCCGTCCCAAGCGGAGCTGCTTCTGCGGTATGATCTGGCGGTGCCGGCGGTATCGCTAAAGTGGGTCAAGGAGCTGGTTCAGGTCCCGGTCAAGGGTTTGAGAGTACATTTAAAGGTGGATACCGGCATGCACCGCATCGGCACGGAGAATCTTGACGAACTGCGGGCGATGCTAACGCTGCTGCAGGACAGCGGCGCCTTGGTGGAAGGCATTTTCACCCACTATGCCTGCTCGGATAATCCGGACAATGAGATGACGGACGATCAGGCGGCCCGTTTCGAGCGGATTGTTCAGGCCTTGAACACGCCTTTTCGCTGGGTGCACAGCAGTAATTCCGATGCAGCGGTGCATTATCCGAAGGCGCCCGGCAACGCGGTGCGCTGCGGACTGGCAATGTTCGGCGTGACTTCCTACGCGACGCCGCTGAAGCCGTGCGTCAGCTTATACAGCCGATTGATTTATGTCAAGGCGTTGCCGGCGGGGCAGCCGGTGGGCTATGGGGCGACCTATACGACGCAGAAAGAGGAATGGATCGGAACCTTGCCGATCGGGTATGCTGACGGCTGGATTCGCAAGCACCAGGGACGGCAATGCTGGATTGAGGGAGAAACCGGCGAATTTGTCGGACGAATCTGCATGGATCAGGCGATGATCCGGCTTCCGCACGCCTTTCCGGTAGGGACGAAGGTCGAACTGTTCGGTCCGCATGTTCCGCTGGAACAGGTGGCGCGGGAGTTGGGAACGATTCCGTATGAAGTTCTGACTTTGCTGAGCGACCGACTGGCGAAGGTCTATCTTGAAGACGGTCGGATCCGGGAAGTCGCTAATCCGCGGCTGGATCGGTTGATGTTGGAAAAATAATCATTGAACCTTCCGTAATCCACAGGATTGCCGAAGGTTTTTTTGTCGTTTTAAGTTGATTTTCATACTGATGCTGCAAACGAGAATTTGAGTTGGAAGGATGGATGCAAGTTTGTTTGGAATTTTTCTATCCGTGAGAAATATCGCGGGAAAAGAGCTGTTATAAAGGGAATGGAACGATTTGAGACAAAAACAGGACAAAAAAAATCGAAAAATTTGTAGAAATTTCTGAAATCCGGGAGGATTTCAGAAAAAAAGCGCAATAGTAATAGTAGGAGGAAATAATTACCATGATTATGAATGTAAAAATTACCTGTTTTCCAACCTTGACGCAGCGCCGCGAGCTTTGCGCCTTAAGCCACAATGCGGCGCAGTTCCGCGAAGAATTGTTTGACGCGATGATTCATCATCCCCAGCGGATTGAAGACGCGCCGCTGCCGGAGGCCTACCAGTCGCTGCCGACGGCGATGCTTCAGCAGGTCTGGAAACAAGCCCAGCGGATGAAAGCCGGATCCAAAAGGGATCAATATCGGATTCGCCGTACGTTGCCATCCTGCCAATGGAAACGTACGGAAATGGAAGTTCGGGAAAATCAGCTGGTTCTGGATTCGATTACCCAGCCTGTTTACTACATCGCGCCAGTCGCCCAACGACATTTGATGAAGCAGGGAGAAGTGGTGAAAATTACGTTAAAGGAAGCGGAGGATCAATGGGCAGCCGTGCTCTGTCTGTTGATCGACGAAAGTAAAAAAGGGCTCTCTGAAGTAGAGAAGCCCATGAAAGGAAAGGTATAGTCTCAAATAAGACTGTCGGACCTGAAAGGAATTGGGCCTGATTGCCGTAAGTGTTTTGTCGCGCTCAGAAGGTAAGCGATTGATAGACTTCGTGATCCTCGGTCATGATCGTAAATCCGTTTTCGTCCAGCAGTCCGTAGGTATGCGGTGAATTTTGTTTTGGCAGCGTGATCGAGCCGGGATTGAGCAGCGTAATTCCGTTTTCCTGACGAATGACAGGAACGTGGATATGTCCAAACAAATAGATATCGCCGGGGAAGCTGTGCGGGGGCGGATCAAGCGGAAACAGATGACCATGCGTCGCCGTAATCCGGTGTCCGCCCAAAAAGAGGGTCGCGCAGTCGCGCTGAATATCAAAATTCAAAAGCATCTGATCTACTTCGGCGTCGCAGTTGCCGCGGACGGCGATGATTTTATCGGCAAGCGGATTGAGCAGCGCCGCGACTTTCTGGGGATTGTAGCCCTGCGGCAGCGGATTGCGCGGGCCGTGATAGAGGATATCACCCAGCAGCAGGATTTGATCTGGTTTATGCCGGGTATAAGCTTCAAGCGCTTTTTCCATATAGTCGGCAGAACCGTGAATATCAGAAATGACTAAAAATTTCATAGCTTGTCCTCCTTATCGCCTGCATTATATCATGATCAGGAGAGACAGTGAGAATTTCTTTGAAATTGCCGTGGAAAAATGAAACTTGAATCCCTCCCGGACACCTTGTATACTAACTGTATGAGGGGGACTCAGGATGGATAAATTGGAGATCTACAATCAGTTAAAGGAAGAAATTATCGATCTGAAAATCGAACCGGGAGCGTTGATCAGCGAAAATGAAATCTCGCGGCGATTCCAGGTGTCCCGAACCCCGGTTCGCGATGTATTCCTGCGGTTGTGCAACGACGGCTTGCTGGAAGTCCTGCCGCAGCGGGGAACGAAGGTATCGCTGATTGATATGGAATTGGTCATGGCGACGATCAACATGCGCACGATCGTGGAAATTCAGATTCTGAAAGATGGTATCGAACGGAGAACGCCCGCCCAGCTGCAGCAGCTGAAAACAGATTTGGCCCATCAGCGGGAAGCGATTGCGAAGCAGCGGACGCCGGATGAATTCTACGCGTTGGACAGCGAATTTCACGAGCATATCTTTGCGATCGCCGGTCAGCGGGCCATGTGGCAGATTATCAATCAGATGAAAGTACATTATTCGCGTTTCCGAATGTTGGACGTCAAAGCCAATTTCTCAATGAATGAATTGCTTCATGAACATGAGGAAATTGTGGAAATTGTGGAAAAGCGCCAGCGGGAGCGCTGCGGTGAAGTCATGCGGTATCATCTGGAAGGTGGTGTGCGGCGGCTGCATGATCGGATTCAGGGGGAATTTAGTCGATATTTTAAACTCCCGCAGGTGGAAGAAGAAGCGTAACGTAGAAGGAAAAAACGAAGGCTTTCTTCAATGGAAACCAGGAAAAAACGAGGTATAAGCAGCAGTTGATGTCGAAATTCTGCGCTGTGGGACTTGGAGCTTCAGTCTGTTTTCTGTTAGTCTGTTGCGTAATTGAACATGTCAAGCTTGTTTGAATGAGCGGCTGGGAAGCGGATACCCCAGCTTTTTCTTTGCGAAACGGGATATTCTGCCTGTTGAGGCAGCCCGCACGGACGAAGGATTTAAGAATAATATGGAGCAGGATAGAAACGTGGCAAAGCGGCAGAGACTAGGGAAAGAGGCGAAGGGGATGGCGGAAAACAAGGGATTTCGGCCGTTTCGGGAAGCGGCACGGAATGAAGCGGATCAGCTGACGGCAGCAATGGAAGACTATCTGGAAATGATATACCGGCTGCAGCAGGAAAATCAAACGCTCCGGGTGTCCGCCATGGCCAGCGCACTTCAGGTGGGACGCAGTTCGGTCAGTAAAATGCTGCGTAAATTGGCGGCCGAAGGTTTTTTGATTGTGGAAAACTATGGGGACGTGCAGTTGACAGAGAAAGGTTGGAAGCAGGGAAAAGCCTTGCTGGAGCGGCATCAGCGGGTAGCTCGATTTCTGCAGTTGGCAGGCATTAAAGCGGAACAACTGCTGGAAGAAACGGAAAAACTGGAACATATGAGTTCGCCGGAAACTTTGCGGTGTCTGGATCTGCTCGTCGATTATTTCGATCAGGATGCTGCCGCGGAGGCCCGGTTGGAACAATTCCGGTCGGAAGCGATGCGCCTGGGGGAAACGGCTCCCGCGGTCAATGAAAATGACGATCAGTTGAACCATTAACCAGTCGTGTTGGTGAGCAAGACAGGAACATCTCTGTCTGATCTGGCAATGTTGGCTGTACTCGTCGAAGCTGACTGTATTATTGTTGTCCGAACTTTCAATTCATGAGCTGCAGAGCGGAGAAAAAAGTCAATTAAAAAGAAAAAAGACCAATCCTTTAACGGTCCTTACTCAGTTTTGAGGCGGGTCTTAGAATTTTTGCGCAAAGAAGCAGGGAGGATCAAACTATAAGCTTGATCCTCCCTGCCCTTAATTTTTTACGCAAGTTTGAGTAAGTTCCCCTTCAAAAGCCAGCCTCTGTTTTGAAACGGAATTTGTCTTTCACTCTTTCTTTTCAGAAAGAGAACAGATTCTTTTTTCTAAAGTCTTATTTTAAATCGTAGCGGGCTACTTCATAATTCAGCTTCCGCAAGCCTTCGATCAGATCAGGGAGAATCTGCATATTGGTATCCGAGACTGCGTGCAGAAGATAAATGGCGCCGGGATGTGCGTTATCCAGATTTTTCTTCAGCGCAGTTGCCGGATCCGGCTGATCGGCGACATTGTAATCGTAGTAAGCATACGACCACAGCACAGTCTGATAGCCTAATACGTTGCATAAGGCCAGCGACTGTTCATTGAATTCTCCCTTCGGCGGCCGAACCAGCGTCATCTTGTATTGGAATTGATCCAACAACAGCGCGTCCAGCTGCATGATCTCATCGTAAACTTTCTCAATGCTGATCGTCGGGAAGGAGTGATGATGATAGCTGTGATTGCCGATCACATGACCTTCATCAATCATTCGCTGAATTAAATCCGGATTTTCCAATACATATTGGGATGTGACGAAGAAGACGGCGCTGACGTTTTTCTCTTTCAGCGTATCCAGAATCTTCGGTGTATTTCCGTTTTCGTAGCCATTGTCAAAGGTCAGATAGACCTTCTGATCCGGCCGCCCGACAAAGACGGCGTCATAAGCTTTATACTTTTGATTCGCGAGCACCGCGTCTGCGGGCTGGCCGTTTTCATCTTTGTCTTTGCCCAAGCCCCACGCATGCATCCGGGCGTCCAGCGTACTGAATTGCGAAAAGTCGATATCAGTTTCCGGAATATTGATTTCCGGAACATCATCGGTTATGGACCCGACCCTGGCCGTTGGATCCTCGTTTCCGGGCTGACTCTGGCATCCGCTTAAGAAAAGCAGACTGATTAAAATGACATAGGGTATTCTTTTCATCCGTTCACCTTCATTTCCTGTACCGTTAGTATGGCAACTGTTCAACAAATTCAGAGCTGTCTATTTTTGGTAGAATTTTGTCGCCTTCCGGTCGTGAAACGGTTGAATTGGAGGGGATCTTGAGTATAATAAAAATGAATTCCCACAATCCGGATTGTCACCTCGCAAGGAGATCGTAACGGACTTCTATCCGATGGATGGCATTTTGGCAGGGATTCTCGAATTTCAGTACGTTGCATCCCGGGAAGGGAGTGACAGGAGGAAAACAGAAAATATGAAATCGAAACAGAAGACGAAGAACATGGTGCTGCTGGCGTTGTTCGGCTGCATCGAAATTGTGCTGATGCTGACGCCGTTAGGCTACATTCCGATCGGTCCGGTGCGGGCGACGACGCTGCATATTCCGGTCATTCTGGCAGGAGTTCTGATGGGGCCGAAAGCCGGGAGCGCAATCGGCTTGATCTTCGGGATCAGCAGTGTGATTGTCAACACCCTGACGCCGACGGTGACCTCGTTTGTCTTTTCACCGTTTTACTCGGTTGGCGAATTTCACGGCGGATTGGCGAGTTTGATCATTGCGATCGGACCGCGGGTTTTGTTGGGCTGGCTGGCCGGTGTGTTGTTTACCTTGCTGATGAAAACGACGAAGAAGATCAATGTCAGTCTGATTCTGGCAGCGCTGATCAGTACGTTGACGCATACGGCTCTGGTCATGCTGGGGATTTATGTTTTCTTCGGCTCGGCGTATGCCGCGGTAAAAGGGGTTGCGCTGTCAGGGTTGGCGGCGTTGTTGCTGGGCGTGGTCATGACGAACGGACTTTTGGAAATGGCGATCGGCGCTGTGATTGTCCTCGCGGTCGGCCGGGCTCTGCTGCCGCTAACAAAAGGGAAGATGAAAAAGCCAGCTGGGGAATGATCGTAATCATTAAAGACATAGATCCGTTGAGGCATCAGCCTAAGAGTTTGATGAAAAAGAAAAAACCGTTTCTGACGGCAGGGAGGAACTGATGAAGAAAACTGTGATTTTAGGCGTCACCGGCGGCATTGCCGCGTACAAAGCGGCACAGCTGACAAGTGATTTAAAAAAGAGGGATTTGGACGTTCACGTGATCATGACCCGCAATGCGACGGAGTTTGTCAGCCCGCTGACTTTTGAAACGCTGAGCGGTCATCGAGTCAGTGTGGATACATTTGATCGGAATTTCGAATATCATGTTCAGCACGTCTCCCTGGCGAAACAGGCGGATGTGTTTGTGATCGCTCCAGCGACGGCGAATGTGATCGCCAAACTGGCTCAGGGACTGGCGGACGATATGCTGACGACGACTTTTCTGGCCTGCAGCTGCACGAAAATCATCTGCCCGGCGATGAATACCGGAATGCTGGAAAATCCGGCGACGCAGGAAAATCTGCGGTTGTTGAAGGCGCGGGGAATGCGGATTGTAGAGGCGGACAGCGGTTTACTGGCGTGCGGCGACGTCGGCAAAGGGAGGCTGGCGCCATTGGATGTGATCGAGGATGAGATTGAACAGGCTTTGATCACGGAGAAGCCGCTGGCAGGATTGAAGGTGCTGGTCAGTGCCGGGCCGACCCAGGAGGCTTTGGATCCGGTCCGGTATCTGACGAATCATTCCAGTGGAAAAATGGGATATGCGATTGCCAAAGCTGCGCGGAACTGGGGCGCGGAGGTTACGTTAGTCCATGGTCCGACCGCTTTGCCTGCTTTGCGCGGGGTAGAGGACCAGCCGGTGACTTCCGCACAGGCGATGGCCGAAGCTGTGTTCAGCCGGGCTTCCGAATCAGATCTGATTATCAAAGCGGCGGCGGTGGCGGATTATACGCCGGTGGAAACGGCTTCGGAAAAAATAAAAAAGACAGATGGGGAATTCCAGCTGACATTAAAGCGAACGCAGGATATCCTGAAAGCCGTAGGCGAGAGAAAGCGGAGTGATCAGGTATTGTGCGGCTTCGCGATGGAAACCGAGCAGCTGTTAGCGCGGGCGCGTACAAAGTTGGCATCCAAGCATGCTGATCTGATCGTCGCGAACGACCTGCGGGAAAGTGGAGCTGGCTTTGGAATCGATACAAACCGGGTCACGGTGATCACCGCCCAGGGTGAAGAAACGCTGCCGCTTATGCGCAAGGAAGATCTGGCCTATGAGCTGCTGAAGCGTTGTCTGGTAATCTTGAAAGAGAAAAGGGAGAAATAGCCTATGTTGATGACTTTGGATGTTGGGAATACCAATATCACAGTCGGCGTGTTTGATCATGACGACTTAAAAGCGACATTTCGGATGACGACGAAAACGCCGCGGACTTCGGATGAATTGGGAATGGTATTGTGGACGATGTTGTCAACCCGGTTAATTGACAGTTCCCTGATTCACGACGTCGTAATTTCCAGCGTTGTTCCCAAAATCATGCATTCTTTGGAAAGTGCGGTGATTAAATATTTTCATTGTACACCGCTCATCATTGGCCCGGGTGTCAAAACAGGAATTTCCGTGAATTCAGAAAATCCGAAAGAAGTGGGGGCCGACCGGATTGTGAACGTCGCGGCTGCTTATCACTTGTATCATCAGGCGTGTCTGGTCATTGATTTCGGTACGGCCACGACCTATGACTATATTTCCGGCAAAGGGGTGTTTGAATATACTGTGATTTCACCTGGAATTGAGATTGCAGCCCAGGCTTTGTGGTCGATGACGGCGAAATTACCGGAAATTGAGATTATCAAGCCGGAGCGTGTTTTAGCAAAAAATACTGTTTCAGGAATGCAGTCGGGGTTGGTCTATGGTTATATTGGACAGGTAGAATATCTTGTGCGTCGGATTAAAGAGGAACTAAACCAGCCGCAGCTGAAAGTGATTGCCACGGGAGGGTTGGGCCGTATTTTGGTGAAGGAAACGAACTGCATTGATGAATATGATCCGGATTTGGCGTTTAAGGGAATGAAGATTATTTATGATAAAAATCAGAAGGGGAATCGGGAATGAAGCGTGAATTAATTCTTGCGAGTCAGTCGCCGCGCCGGCGAGAGCTTTTGGAACGTTGCCATATTCCGTTTCGCGTCGAGGTTGCGGATATTGATGAAGCATTGAATTCGGATATTCCGCTGGAAGCGGCGATGGAGGAGTTGGCGTGGCGAAAAGCGTACACTGTGTTTGAACGATATCCGGAAGCGGTAGTGATCGGTGCGGATACGATCGTGGTGCTGGAGCGGCAGATTTTAGGGAAACCTGAAGATGCGGAAGAGGCGAAAGCGATGCTTACACGGTTATCGGGGAAAACGCACCAGGTTATGACCGGCGTATGTTTGCTTTCCGCTGATCAGAGGATTTGTTTCTGCGATGTGAGTGATGTGGAATTTTATCCATTAACGGCAGAGGAGATTGAAGCTTATGTAGCGACGGGCGAGCCGTTGGATAAAGCGGGGGCGTATGGAATTCAGGGAGAGGGATTTTTTCTGGTGAAGAGAATTATTGGTGATTTTTACTCAATTATGGGATTCCCGGTTGCGCGTGTCCTGCGAGCTTTGAAAAAATTTGATTTCTGAAAAAAGACTGTTGCATTTTTTATAAGTAACTGATATTATATTAAATGCCTGCCGATATAGTTCAATGGTAAAACGGAGCAATGGTAATGCTCAGTTCCCAGTTCAATTCTGGGTATCGGCACCAGTTAACGATAAAGCCCTTAGTTAAGGGCTTTTTTGATTCCTTAGTTTTCCATTCGTACCAAAATCGTACCACTTTTTGAATTTTTATGATTTTGGTCGATGTTTTGAGTTTTTATGAATAATGGGGTTGAATATAGACAATCGTGTTGGTTTCATGGTTGTCGGAGTTTTGATTTTTCAAGTTCTGCTAGCTGAACTCTTTTGTTTAAGTTATTGATTTACTTTTTTGTAAAGCAGATTAGCGGAGCAATTTAATAATAACCGATACAATGTTTGACATGAGTTTTCCAATAAAACATTTCTGTGTTGGAGCAAATCTTACTTATTCTTAAGCGAGACTTTTTTGTTCAATCTAATTAATTCACATGATTTGAAAAAGTTTTAATTCATACGCTGCTTGTGCTCAGAAACTGATATTTATAATTTCAATCCACGCACCGCGTGAGCGATGCGAACTCTACAGACCAATCTTCACCATCGTAGTTAACGGATTTCAATCCACGCACCGCGTGAGCGATGCGAACCTCAACGGGCGTCATGAGTGTTTCCGCAGCTATGATTTCAATCCACGCACCGCGTGAGCGATGCGAACTCAAAGTTTATGAGATCGTCATTATCAACAAAAGATTTCAATCCACGCACCGCGTGAGCGATGCGAACTTGCAGATAATCCCACGCCGCTCCGGCGGCCCTATTTCAATCCACGCACCGCGTGAGCGATGCGAACAGAATTGCTTTATAACTGTATTGGCAATGAGTTATTTCAATCCACGCACCGCGTGAGCGATGCGAACCGCAAATAAGAAACTCAATGACTTTTACTTGTTTCCTATTTCAATTCTATGATAAACAATCTTGGATACACTTGCAATATTTCCTTCAATTTTCACATCTTTCCGGTGCGAACCTCCCTGGATTTTCATGTTCACTTCTGGTTCGCACCAGAATATCCTCAATTTTTATTGAAAATATTCATTACTAATTTTAGGAAAAGGCCAGGTTTGTCTCCAATAAGACATTCCTGACCTTTATCAGTTTTTAATAATAAGCATCATTCAATAAGCTAAACCAGAAAGTTCCCAATCCTTCAGCGGATAAAGATAATTTTCCTTCTCGATTGATAAGACATTCCTGACGTATAAAAGAATCAATTTCACTTTGTATACACTCTGTATATCCTTCAGCGGCAGCTTGCTGGTCCAATAATAACTGCCCGCGAAGTTTTCGCATAGCCATTTCTTCCGAAGATAAAGCCTGAGGATTTTCAATTAACTGCTGACAATTATCAGCTTCCTTTATATAAGTTTCCAAGTTTCGTGTGTTCCTGTACTGATAACCATCAAAGCAGGAATAAGCATCTAAACCAAAGCCGACAACCTCGCCTTGCAACCATAATTGACTTAAGAACTGATCTTGGCACTCCTTTTTACAATAAAGTCCTGGCGCATAAGCAATCCATTCCTGCTCTTTTAAATACGCATCTGTGGAAAGTAACATTCGACGCTGTAATTTTTGATCAGCTTGTCCTCTTGGTCCTAAATACGGCCGCAGCATCAGATGATCCGGCTCCATTTCCAAACAAGAACGCAATGTGCGCTTTAAAGAAACAAACGTCTGTCCAGGAATTCCCAAATCTAATACCATAGAAACATTATTAACCCGGAATTTATCCAAAAATAAGACCGCATTTTGAACATCCGACAGGATAAACGGAACTTTCAATGTCAGCAATTCTCGTGGTTGCAGCGAATGAACTCTTAGTTGGAAACGAGTAGGCTGTCCATGATTCAATTCACTTAATAAAGGGACACATACGGTATTGGGCAACGTTTCAATGCTCACCTCGCAGAAATTTGCTAACCGATATTCCTGTCGAATTTGATGCAATAACATTCCTAATTTATCCGCGTTCATGATCGTTGGACATCCAGCAAACTTTACTGCAGTAAAAGTAACATCTTGAAAATCAGCCGCAGCACTGTGGATCTCACGGCTCAACGCTTCCACATAATCCAGCTTAGTTTGTGAATCCCCAAGAATCTGAAAAGGATGCGCTAAGTTTTCTTCCTGCAGACAGAATGGAAAATTGATCGCCATGACCATCGTTTTGTTTGTATTCATCTATCAAAAATCCTCTCCTATTTTCTTTTCGTTCATTATATCACGAATTGCCACTGAAAAAAGAAGATCACGATTTTCAATCAGTCGCTAAAAATGTTCAAATAGTCTTTGTACGAGAATCTGCTTTTCTGAATCCGGATTGTTTGGTCTCTGAAATTACGGGATGATACGAATAACGTAAAGATTTCACAAGGAAACACAAGGAGGGGAAGGATGATGATCAGAGTGTCGCTGATAGAAGATTCTCTGCCGGAAATCCAACGCATGGAGGAAATTCTGAATCGGATCCAGCATGATGAAAAGTTAAACTTGCAAATTACTGTATTTCAGGACGGTGAAAGTTTTTCCTCCATACCTCCGCATTCTTTTGATCTTGCGTTATTGGATATCCAAATGGATAAAATGGATGAAACGCAGGCAGCCGCTAAAATCAGAAAACAGGATGAGGATCTGATCATTATTTTTATTTCGAATCTTGCCCAATATCCGTTATGCAACACAAAGTAGCTTACAGCGGGGCAAAGGTTTCCTATCTGATCCATTGCGGTGGTTAGAATACATGGTCATACAATTCGCAATTCTATAGCTATCAGGGAAATAATATTGAATTTGTCCACAAATACATTGTTAAATATATGCAGGAACATGGAGCCGAGTGGTTCTTCGAGCATACCGGTGTTGTCTTAATTCAGGCGGATGACAGGACAGTCATGGGGTTAATTGCAAGGAATACCGTCGGCGAATACATTAATTCACAGCGAGCAAAGGTGTTATCTTAGCCGCCGGTGACTTCATTGGCGATCCGAAAATGTGCTGAGCTTTACTGAATGAAGGCATGGAATGGGCAGAGCGTATGGATAAAGGCTGAAGATTGAGCGAGCACGACGATTCGTGTAGGAATCGGTCATAAAATGGGCTGTTGGGCTGGCGGCATGATTGAAGATTCCCCGCGTGGATAGATGGCGCTGCGAGGCGGTGTAAGCGGTCCTTGGGGAACCTGTCCGGTGTTGATGCTGAATGTTGAAGGTACACGTTTCTGCAACGAAGGCGCAATCAGTCAGCTGGGTTCCGTATCTAAACGTCAGCTGGCAGGCTTAGCTTGCTATGTCACGGATGCGAACTGGAGCGAAACTGTAGCGAAGGCGCCGCTGGATCACGGAGCGCCTAACTTTGGCATGGATGATTTTTACGATGTATTGAAAGCCGATATGGATGCGGTTGAGATCGGCAATCCGGAAGGCTCGACAGTCACCGGGGCAAATCTGGCAGAACGGAAAATGATGAAGGGTACGGTTTTTGCTGCCAATACGCTGGAAGAATTGGCAGACTTGTTAGGTTATGAGGGGGAAGCAAAACAGAATTTTCTTGACAGTATTGCGCATTATAATGAGTTATGCCGAGGGAGATACAGATTATGGCAAAGATAAAGAATTCATGATCCCGATTGAAAAAGCGCCGTTCTATGGCGGAGCTGGAAATTTAGGTCATGGCGGCAACCCGTCAATGGTTACGTTGTCGGGACTGGTTACGGATGCCGAACAAAACGTGCTGAATACACAATGGGAAAAGATCGGCAACCTGTATGCGGCGGGTAATTGTTTAGGTGGCCGTTATGGCTTAGGTTACAGCACGCCGATGGCAGGCAACTCAGTCGGTATGGCAATGACCCATGGTTGTCTGGCAGGGCATACCTGCTGAAAAAATAGATATGATTTTCTCCATTCTGACTTTGTTGGGATGGAGTTTTTCTTTTTGTTTTCCTGCGGACTGTTATAATAAAGAAAAGGGAGGGCCTTAAAATGATGGATGAAAAGCGTATACAGACACTTATTCGGGAAGGCCGGCAGTTTTTGCATTGTCAGAGTATTGCAGATCAGGATGATTTTGTATCTGATCAGCAGTTGAAGAAACCGCAGCCGCCACTCGTGAAGGCTGCGATAAGCGAACAGAGAATAATACTGCCGCATAATTTTGAAGATTTGGATATTGATGGGAATTTTACTGAGATTTTATCAAGACGGCATAGTTCTCGTGTTTTTACTCAGCAGCCGATCAGTTTGCTTCAATTATCGTATTTATTATGGGTAAGTCAAGGGGTGAAAGAAATTCGTGGAAAGCGATATGCGACATTGCGAACGGTGCCATCCGGCGGTGCTCGTCATGGATTTGAAACGTATTTGATTGTGCGGATGTGCGAAGGATTGGATTGTGGAGTTTATCATTATTTGCCGATGAAGCATGCGCTTGAATTTTTACATAGAATAGATAATGAAGAGCAGATGATTTCGGATTCACTGTGCGGACAGCGCTGGGCGAGCAAAGCGAGTGTTGTTTTCTATTGGTCGCTGGTAGCCTATCGTTGCGAGTGGCGATATGGGATTCGAGCGCATCGAGTGGCATTGATCGATGTGGGACATGTTGGACAGAATTTATATCTGGGCTGCGCCGCGCTAAATTTAGGGATTTGCGGGATTGCGGCGTTTGATGATAAAGTTTGCAGTGACATTTTTGGATTGGATAAAGATGAGGAATTTATTATTTATACTGCACCTGTAGGAACGATTAGTTCTGCGGATATTGAGAAAGAAAAAGGTTTCTATCGATTTGTGGAAGAAGAAGGTTTTTAAGTGCGAACGTGAAGTGAACATAGAAATCCTGGGAGGTTCGCACCGGGAAAATGTGAAAATTAAAGAAAATATTGCAAGTGTACCCAAGATTGTTTATCATAGAATCGAAATAGGAAACAAATAGAAGTCATTAAGTTTCTTATTTGCCGTCGCATCGCTCACGCGGTGCGTGGATTGAAATGCGGTCTCGTTTATATAGCTGATCAACAATTAAGTCGCATCGCTCACGCGGTGCGTGGATTGAAATACCATTGATATAAAAAAGCTTAAAAGCCTGCTACACGTCGCATCGCTCACGCGGTGCGTGGATTGAAATCGCCATGGCTGGATGTCATAACAGCCATACGGGGTCGCATCGCTCACGCGGTGCGTGGATTGAAATTTTTTATACTAACATTAAAAGCTATTCTATTATGGGTCGCATCGCTCACGCGGTGCGTGGATTGAAATTGTTTGTGGCGGTATTCTTCCAACAAGTGCATCTGTCGCATCGCTCACGCGGTGCGTGGATTGAAATAAAGCCTTCAACTATCACAAAACCGTCCACGACACGTCGCATCGCTCACGCGGTGCGTGGATTGAAATTGTGTCATTGTAGATTGATTCGATGCGTTCTTGGGTCGCATCGCTCACGCGGTGCGTGGATTGAAATATCTTTCTTGAATTTAAGACGGCCATCTCCGCCGGGTCGCATCGCTCACGCGGTGCGTGGATTGAAATTCAGAGGTTCCTTCTTCTGTTTGGGATCCGGTCAGTCGCATCGCTCACGCGGTGCGTGGATTGAAATCGGGTTTATGATTGAGACCGACATCAAAGATTATGAGTCGCATCGCTCACGCGGTGCGTGGATTGAAATCTTTCCATACGTGCGCTCCAGCCAGGAACCTTCGTCGCATCGCTCACGCGGTGCGTGGATTGAAATCGGCGAGGCAAACTTAGCGGCAAGTAATGCTTTGTCGCATCGCTCACGCGGTGCGTGGATTGAAATTGGTTCGTGGGCTAGTTATTCGTTGGAAAAAAAAGGTCGCATCGCTCACGCGGTGCGTGGATTGAAATCCTGTCTCTTCCTGCCATTTCATTATCCTCTCTTTGTCGCATCGCTCACGCGGTGCGTGGATTGAAATGATTCCCTGATTGATCTGTGCTTCGTCGCCGTATGGTCGCATCGCTCACGCGGTGCGTGGATTGAATAGATGGGAGTCTCAATAACGACGATGACGGCCGCCGGTCGCATCGCTCACGCGGTGCGTGGATTGAAATTTGCTTTTAAGCCGCAGTAACCGCGCTTCTGGGGTCGCATCGCTCACGCGGTGCGTGGATTGAAATACGGCCGAGAAGATAAGCCATAGCGGCAAGTTCGTCGCATCGCTCACGCGGTGCGTGGATTGAAATTCTTATTTTTGCGGCAGATGTATCCTCTTTTTTTACGTCGCATCGCTCACGCGGTGCGTGGATTGAAATCCTCAAAACGACCGGATATAGATCACGGACAGGCTGTCGCATCGCTCACGCGGTGCGTGGATTGAAATTTAAACTTTTAAGTTTGAGCTCCATTTTTTTTCGTCGCATCGCTCACGCGGTGCGTGGATTGAAATCTCTTTCTTAAATTTATCCATAACCTTAAGACATGTCCCACTGGCAGTGCGTGAATTTTTGCCAATCGTTTTATAACTAGAATTTTATCTCAAGCAATGTATTGATTGTTATGGTATAACGCCGTTTTTTTGTTGTTAATCTAATTGATAGAAGTTGACTTTAGTTAAATCTTATTTTCTGGTAGGAATAATTAGAAAATGGGATATAATATAATTATTAAAGACTGTTGTATTAGGAAGATCGGAAGAGCACACGTCTGA
>NZ_CFQZWI010000035.1:0-26936 GCF_986127675.1 Holdemania sp.
AGCTTGACCTTCTGCTGGAGCTTGACGATCTCCAGCTTGTGCAGCAGCAGCTTCCGTTGGCGGGTTTCGTCATGATTGAACTGGTTGCCATGATCATAGGCCGCGATGTGCATCTCCTTGATCCAGGCTTCACCGCTGATGAAGCTGACGTAGGCATCCTTAAACTGCGCCTTGCCCTGACGGATCGATTTAATTTCAGTTCCAGTCAGGACCAGTCCGGCTTCAAAGCGTTCCTCCAACGAATAGTCATGGGACGCCTTGCGGTTGACGGCAATGATTTTTTCACCGCTCATCGTGATTCCTCCTTATGCTTGGGTGGGTTTCGGTTTCCGCCGGCGGGTGCGCCGACGTTTGCTTTTGACCGGAGCCGGTTCCGCAGGCCGGCTCGGTTCCTTGCGGGGACCGGCTTTTTTCTTCGCTGCGGGAATAGGCTCGCGTTTTTCCTTGCGCGGCCGGACGAGATCGAAGTCGATCTCCTGATGGAGCTTACTGGCGCCGGTCACTTTAATCTTGACACGCTGCCCCAGCCGGTATATCTTCTTTGTCCGCTCGCCCTTCAGGCTCAGCGTATCCGGATCGTAATGATAGTAATCGTCCGTCAGCTTCTGCACGTGGACCAGACCTTCGACGGTGTTTTCCAGTTCGACAAAGAAACCGAACTTCGTAACGCCGCTGATAACGCCTTCGGCAATCTTGCCGATCTGATCCTCCATGTATTCGGCTTTCTTCATGTCTTCGACTTCGCGTTCCGCCTCGATCGCGGCCCGTTCCCGCTCAGAGGTCAGCTTGCCGTATTCCTCCATTTTGAGTTCGTCCTGCTTCATCATCTCCTGATCCAATGCAGTTCCGAAACCGTATTTGTGAAGCATCCGGTGAACGATCAAATCCGGATACCGACGGATCGGCGAGGTGAAGTGGGTGTATTCTTCCAGCGCCAGTCCGAAATGGCCCAGACAGCGCGGATCATATTTTGCCTTCTGCATGCTTCGCAGCATCATCGTCGAGATGACCGGATAGGCCGGATCGTCTTTGAACGAATCCAAAAGCTGCTGCAGCTGCAGCGGACGGATTTGTTCAACGCTGCCTTTAAAGCGCTTGCCCATCAACAGGACAATCTTCGCAAAATCCCGCAGCTTCTTCGGCTCCGGCGCTTCATGCACCCGGTACAAGGCCGGAATCTCAAGCCATTTCATGTGCCGGGCCACGCATTCGTTAGCCGTGACCATGAAATCCTCAATGATCATTTCCGCTTCCTTGCGCTCGCGCACCTGAATTTCCTGAATTTTATTTTGTTCGTTTAAAATGATTTTCGCTTCCGGCGTTTCAAAGTCGATCGCTCCGGCCTCATGACGGCGCTTGCGGATCGCCCGGGAACAATCCCGCATCAAACCGATCATCTCCGTCAGCTTTTTGTATTTCCGGCAGGCTTCTTCCTCGCCTTCCAGAATTGCGTTCACCGCGGTATAGGTCATCCGCTCCGTTGTCTTAATATAGGATGGAAAGATCTCATAATTGAGGATTTCCCCAGCTTCGCTGATCTCCATTTCACACGACAGCGTTAACCGCAGCACTTTCGGATTCAAGGAACAGATGCCGTTGGATAACAGGTGCGGAAGCATCGGTACCACACGGTCGACGACATAGGTGGACGTGCCGCGTTTGAGCGCTTCCTGATCAAGCGGACTGTTCTCTGGAACATAGTGGGAAACGTCCGCAATATGAACGCCCAGCCGGTATCCGCCGGCGATCTTCTCAACGCAGACCGCGTCGTCCAGATCCTTGGAATCCTCGCCGTCAATCGTGATAATCATTTTCCCAGTGCAGTCGCGGCGGCCTTCTTTTTCTTTCGGCGATACGCGCGATGGCGTCCGCTGCGCCTGTTCCATGACTTCCTGTGGGAACTGCGGGTCGATATCGTATTCCAGCAGCACCGACAAAATATCCACGCCCGGATCGTCGATATGGCCTAACAGCTGGACAATTTCCAGCTCCATCGGATCACCGTAGCGCAAGACCTTCAATAACACCTTCGTGCCGCTGACCATTTTAAAGGCCTGCCAGTTTTTGACGATCAGCCGGGCTTTAATCCGCTCGTCGTCCAGCCGCAGCTGCAGACCCTTGCCTGGCGAAGAGAAAAACGTCCCGACCAGCGTGTTTGTTTTGTGCTGCAGAACGCGGATGACCTCGCCCTCGTCGCTGCCGTAGAAAGACGGCAGTTTCTTGACGATTGCCACATCGCCGTTCATCGCCCCATGCAGATTGGCTTCCGTGATGTGGATGCTGTTCTCTCCTTCCAAATCCAGAAAGCCGAAACCTTTGCGGTTTACGGATAACGCTCCCTGATAGTAACCGCCCATTCTGGCCGGCATCAGATTGCCTTTCTGACTGAACACGATCACATATTGTTCAGCCAGTTCGTTGACCGCTTTATTCATCGCCACGAATTCTTCTGTTGTTGCTAAGCCTAACGTTTCCTGCAGCTGAGCCAGACTCAACGGTCGGTAATGCTCGTCGGCAATCATCGTTTCAATTTGTTGTTTTATGTCTATTTGTTCCATAACCTCACCTCGAATTTCCTTTAATAATATGAAAAAAGGCCGCTGTTGACGGCCGTTAGTTCAGTACCCTAATCACAATGACCAGCACGAAGAACAAAATTCCGACAACCAAGGTGGCATTGGAAATAATCTTCTCCGGTCCTCTCTCTTTTACATTGGCAAACAGATTTAATCCGCCGCTCCCAGTAAAAGCACCGCTGATCCCGTCTGATTTTCCACTTTGTAACAGAGAAAGAAGTATTAAAATCACGGACACCACCATCAATAAGATATCAAGCATCTTAATCCTCCTTTCAGATTTATCGCTTTTCTATTATAACAAAGGCGTAGTCAAATTGCAAACAGTTCCGCTGAATTTCAGGAGGAAAGCGGGAATTCCCTGCGCTTCTTCCTTATTGTTCACCAGGAACAAGAGATTTAATCCGCTGGCTTAACTTCTTTTCTCTGTTGACATTCCTTTTTTGTGAAAAAAGACAGCCTGTGAAAGACTGTCTTTTCAAATGAAGATGTATTCTGCTTATTTCTTAACGTTGTAGAAGCAGTTCATGCCCTGGTATTCAGCGATTGGGCCCAGTTCGTCTTCGATCCGGATCAGCTGATTGTACTTCGCGATACGGTCAGTACGGCTCATCGAACCGGTCTTGATCTGGCCTGCATTCAGACCGACGGCGATATCCGCGATGGTCGTATCTTCTGTTTCACCGGAACGGTGGGAAACGACGCAGGTATAGCCCGCCTTCTTCGCCATTTCGATAGCGTCGAAGGTTTCTGTCAGCGAACCGATCTGGTTGACCTTGATCAGGATCGAGTTGGCGATGCCCTTTTCAATGCCTTCCTTCAGGATTGCCGGGTTCGTAACGAACAGATCGTCGCCGACCAGCTGAATCTTGCTTCCCAGCTTGTCTGTCAGTTTCTTCCAGCCGTCCCAGTCTCTTTCGCCTAAGCCGTCTTCGATCGAAACAATCGGGTACTTTTCAACCCATTCTTCATACATGGCGATCATTTCATCCGTGGTCTTTGTGCCCTGTCCGGATTTTTCCAGATCGTAGTTGCCGGTTTCTTCATTGTAGAATTCAGAAGCCGCAACGTCCATGGCGATGCAGATATCCTTGCCCGGAACATAGCCCGCAGCCTTGATCGCTTCAACGATCAGCTTCAGCGGTTCTTCATTGCCTTCAACGCAGGAAGGAGCGAAGCCGCCTTCATCACCGACGTTGGTGTTGTAGCCTTTGCCCTTTAAGACTTTGCGCAGGTTGTGGAATGTTTCAGCGCCCATTCTGACAGCTTCCTTCAGGGAAGTTGCGCCGACCGGCATGATCATGAATTCCTGGAAATCAACCGTGGAATCCGCATGGCTGCCGCCGTTTAAGACGTTCATCATCGGAACTGGCAGCGTCTTGCCGTTGAATCCGCCGAAATACTTGTACAGCGGCATATCATAGTAATCTGCAGCGGCCCGTGCGCAAGCCATGGAAACGCCCAGGATCGCGTTCGCGCCCAGTTTGGACTTATCGTTGGTGCCGTCCAGTTCGATCATGACTTTGTCGATCGCGTTCTGATCGGTAACGTCCATGCCTAAGACAGCGTCGGCAATGATATCGTTAACGTTGGCAACCGCCTTCGTTACGCCCTTGCCCATGAAACGGCTCTTATCGCCATCACGCAGTTCCAGTGCTTCTCTTTCGCCTGTGGATGCGCCGGATGGAACGATCGCGCGTCCGAAAGCGCCGGATTCTGTCGTCACTTCGACTTCAACAGTTGGGTTGCCGCGGGAGTCCAGGACTTCGCGTGCGTAAACATCAATAATACTAGGCATCTTCAATTTCCTCCTTGTGATTACCTGTTCTATTTTCCTTTTCCCTTTTCATTTGGGGAAAAGTCAAATGCTAACGGTGTGTTTTCTTTGTTTTTCTGCCGTCGTTCTGCAGCGCCAGCCCCAGAACGATCAGCAATACCGGCCAGTAGCTGACCAGCATCGTTTCCATACCGGCCATCAACTGTTGGACGTCCAGAGTCGGATTCAGCAACAAGATGGCGCCGGAAACAATCAGAATCCCGCCGATCCTCTTTTTCATAACGACGCCTCCTTTTGGCTTCATTATAGACAGAGGATCGATGGGAATTTTGTCATTTTACCTTATTTTGTCGCGTTGATGATTTCTTCAAAGGAATCCGTTTTCAACGAAGCTCCGCCGATCAGAGCGCCGTCGATATCTTCCATGGCCATGTATTCCTTAATATTGTTTGGCTTGACCGATCCGCCGTACTGGATGCGGACGCCTTCCGCCGCTTCATCGCCAAACATCACGCGAACCTGGTCACGGACGATGTGGCAGCAGTTCTGCGCGATTTCCTTGGTTGCGCTCTTGCCGGTGCCGATCGCCCAGATCGGTTCATATGCAAGAACCATCTTGGCGACGCACTTCGGGCACAGCCCTTCCAGTCCGCCCTTCAGTTGCGCGCGGATGACTTCTTCGGTCTGGCCGGCGTCAAACTGAGCTTCAGTTTCACCGATGCACAGGATCGGCGTGATCCCCGCTTCGATTAAACGCTTGGCCTTTTTGTTGACCGTTTCGTCTGTTTCATTGAACATCTGACGGCGTTCGGAATGGCCGATGATGCACCATTTCACACCGATTTCTTCCAGCATTGGTACGCTGACTTCACCGGTGAATGCGCCGTTGTCTTCAAAGTGGCAGTTTTCTGCCGCAACGATCAGACCCTTCGCCGTATTGACGCAGTCCTTCAGCGCTGTGAACGGAGCCGCGATGCCGTAATCTGCGCCGTCGTGCAGCTTCGGTTCAATTTCATTGATGAAGCTGACCGCTTCCGCGCAGGTCTTATTCATTTTCCAGTTTCCGACAATAATTGGTTTTCTCATTGATTTATTTCTCCTGAATGATTGCGATGCCCGGCAGTTCCTTGCCTTCCATGTATTCCAGGGAAGCGCCGCCGCCAGTGGAAATGTGCGTGAACTTATCTTTGAAGCCCAGCTGGATCGCCGCTGCCGCGGAATCGCCGCCGCCGATCACCGTCATCGCGTCAGGCAGCTCGGAGATTGCCTTGCAGACTTCGATCGTGCCGTTGGCATAAGCCGGGTTCTCGAAGACGCCCATCGGTCCGTTCCAGACAACCGTCTTGGCGCCCTGCAGTTCTTTCTTGAACAGCTCGACAGACTTCGGTCCGATATCCAGGCCCATAAAGCCCGCTGGAATTTCGTCATTGCTGACCGTCTTGACTTCCGTTGCGTTTTCAAACGCGTTGGCAACGACAGAGTCGACCGGCAGGATCAGCTTGTCGCCGCCCTTAGCCAGAAATTCCTTCGCCATTTCGATCCGGTCTTCTTCTAACAGGGATGTACCGATTTCTTTCCCCTGAGCTTTTAAGAAGGTGTACGCCATGCCGCCGCCGACAATGACCTTGTCCGCGATGTTCAGCAGGTTTTCAATAACAGCGATCTTATCGGAAACTTTCGCACCGCCTAAGATAGCGACTAACGGACGCTTCGGATTGTCGATCGCCGCGCTCAGGTTCTCGATTTCTTTCTGAACCAGGAAGCCGCAGGCGCTTGGCAGATGCGTCGCAATGCCGACGGTGGAAGCATGCGCTCTGTGAACCGAGCCGAACGCATCGGAAACGAACAGATCGCCTAAGCCTGCCCAATACGCAGCCAGATCCGGATCATTCTTGGATTCGCCCTTTTCATAACGGGTGTTCTGCATCAGGACGATATCGCCTTCGTTCATCGCCGCGATCGCATTTTCCAGTTCTTCGCCGCGGGTTACCGGAACGAAGGTCACTTTGCCGGAAACCAGCTCCTGCAGCCGTGCGGCAACCGGAGCCATGTTGTTCTTTTTCTTGCCTGCTTCGCACTTTTCAGGATCTTTATGATCGATCTTGCCCAGATGCGACATCAGGATAACCTTTGCGCCATGCTCCGTCAGATAGTTAATCGTCGGCAGAGCGGAAACGATCCGGTTATCATTGGTAATTTTTCCATCTTTGATAGGTACGTTAAAGTCGACGCGAACCAGGACGCGTTTTCCTTTAACATCAAGGTCACGAACAGTTTGTTTTGCCATGTTAAGAATTCCTCCTTTTACATTTCAAATTATAACACCCGAAAGAAGTGAAGTAAACTAGGAAAAAGCCGCTTGTGATCATCTTATCAAGGTGATAGCGCTTTCTTTTGACAACCCTGCAGGATTGTTGTTTTTTGCCTTCGCCAAGCCGTTTTCTCCAGCGTTTCCCCCACCTCCCTGACGACGCGGACAGCTCAAAAGGAAAGGAGCGTTTCCGCTCCTTATTCCATCTCGTTGTAAAGCTTGGTATATTGATCCGCCGACAGATTCCAGCTCACGTCGGTGCCCATTGCCTGCTGGACCAGCTGATCCCAATCCGCCCGGTTGAGGTAGTAAGCATCAGCCGCGCAGCGCAGCGTGTAAAGCATGTCATGGCTGTTAAATGCCGTAAAGCTGAACCCGTTGCCTTCCTTGGTGTACTGGTTGTACGGATGAACCGTATCGCGCAGACCGCCGGTTTCCCGAACTAACGGCAACGAACCGTAGTGCATCGCGATCAGTTGTCCGATTCCGCATGGTTCAAATAACGACGGCATTAAGAACAGGTCGCAGCCGGCATAAATCCGATGCGCCAGTTCGTCGTTGTAACCGCAGTAATACACGGCACGGCGGCGATACTTGTCTTCCATCATCTTAAACTGGTTTTCGATGTGCGTTTCACCGGTGCCCAAAACGACAAACTGAACGTCCAGGCCCATGATATCCGCCATTTTTTCAATGATCAGATAGACGCCCTTCTGCCAGGTCAGTCGCGAAACGATACCGATCATCATCACATCGTCCGCCACCCGCAGCCCCAGCTCTTTCTGAACAGCGGCTTTGTTCGCCCGCTTGCCTTCCAATACGGTTTCCGCATTGTAATGCGCCGGCAGCGCCGGGTCGGTCATCGGATCCCACATCTTGGTGTCGATGCCGTTGACGATGCCGTACAGATCGCTCTGTCTGAAACGCAGCACTTCGTCCATCTGTTCGCCATACTGCGCCGTCAGAATTTCCTGAGAATAGGATGGCGACACCGTCGTGATCTTATCCGAGAAAATAATGCCGGTCTTCATGAAGCTGATGCCGTTGTGGAAACGCATCGAGCCGTCGTCGAAATACCGCCGGTCGATTCCCAGACAGTCCGTCAGCACATCGGCTGGGAAATTGCCCTGGAACGCCAGGTTATGAATCGTATACATATGTTTGATCTGCTGATAACGCTGATCATCCGGATACTGAATGTGGCACATCGCCGCGATCATGCCGGTATGCCAGTCGTGGCAGTGCATGATATCCGGGAAGAAATCAATCGCCCACAGCATTTCCAGCACTGCTTTCTGATAGAAGGCGAAACGTTCGCCATCGTCCGGATACCCATATAATCCGTCTCTTTCAAAATAGCCGGCATGCTCGATGAAATAATAGGTAACGCTTTCCCACTGCGACTGGTAAATCGTCGCAACCGTGTCGATGACGCCGATATGAATCGGAATCGTTTTCAGCTTCGTGAACTCGCCGCGGTATTTTTCAGCAATTCGTTTATACAGCGGCAGTACGACGCGGGCATCCATGCCCTTTTCGTTTAAGATCTTCGGCAGCGAGCCGATCACGTCCGCCAGTCCGCCGGTCTTGATATACGGCAAACCTTCCGCCGCGACAAACAATACTGATTTCATAAGACCCCTCCTTTAAATCCGATCTCTGCGTTTAACATAGATCGGGGAATCATCGGTCCCCACTAACTTTTTAATATGGTTGACGATCGCCGCCTTATCGACGATGACATGATCCAGCTTCGCGCCCTCGCCAATATAGGCTCCCGGCAGGATGACGCTGTTTTTAACGACCGCGCCGCTCTTGATAATGACGTTTCGCCCGATGACGCAGTTTTCAACGTTTCCTTCGATATGACACCCGTTGGCAATCGAGCAGCCGCGGATTTTCGCCTCCGGCATGTATTGCGACGGCGCAGAATCGTTAGTGCGGGTGTGAATCGGCCAGTCTTCTTTAAACAACTCACGCGCTTTAGCGTGCGTGCGCAGTTCGATATTCGCCTTGAAGTAGCTGCGCAGGCTGTTGATGCAGTAAACGGTGCCCTTAAACGCATAGCCGTTGATCCGCAGATCCTCGCAGCTGTCAGCCAGGATATCCTTGAACCAATACAGCGAGCTGGTATTGGCTGCTTTGCGGACCAATTCCAAAAACAGCTTCTTGGTCATAACATACGCTTCCAGCGATACGTTGCGGGTCTTGTATTTGCCGCGGTTCTTCTCAAACGTCACGATCCGCTTGTCCTTGTCCATCGACAACGTATCGCAGCCGATGAATTCTTCCTTCGCGTTATCCGTCGATTTGTAGATGACGGTAACGTCGGAATTCTTCTCCGCATGATATTTGAGAACTTCGTTGAAATCGATCTGATAAATCATATAGCTCGGCGCGATGATGACATACGGTTTATTCACTTCTTCAATATACTGAATATTGTCCATAAAGTTGGCGATGTCGTGGTTATAAACATCCGACATAATCCGGTTTTCACCATACAGGATGCTCAGACGCCCGCGCTTGGAGTTGATGTTGTATTGCCGACCGTTGCCCAGATGCTCGATCAGGGAACGCGGTTTGTCCTTGATGAACACTTCGATTTGGGAAATTCCAGAATTGGTCATGTTGGAAAGCATGAAGTCGATCAAACGGTAACGACCCAGAAAGGAGATCGCAGAGGCCGGGCGGTAATCCATCAGACCTGTGATATCGACACAGGCGTCTTCAAAGTTAATAATTCCTAATGCGTCACACATACTTCCGTCCCCCTTATTTCACTCTCTTTTTTGCGATCAGTTCGATATGCTCGCTGTCCTTGTGTCCCACGACAGCACCCGGACTGATTTCCACATTGTCCGCGACGATGCAGCGGGTTACCTTCGCGCCCTCGCCGATCACGGCGTTCGGCATGATGACAGAGTCGATAACCTGCGCGCCGCTGCCGATTTCGACATTGGTGAACAGGACGGAGTTTTTCACGCTGCCGTTGACGATGCAGCCCTGATTGATATAGCAGTTTTCAACGACCGCTTCCTCGCCGATAAACTGCGGCGGCGTCGGTACGTCCTCGGTATAAATTTTCCATTGGGAATCGCCCAGATCCAGTTCGTTGTCCGGATTCAGCAGGTCCATGTTGGCTTCCCACAAACTGTCGATCGTTCCAACGTCTTTCCAATAGCCCTTGAAGCGGTAAGCGGTCAGAATCTTGTTGTCGCGCAAGAAGGCCGGGATGATATCCTTGCCGAAGTCATGGCTGGAATTCGGATCCTTTTCATCGGCGGTCAGATACTTGCGCAGCGTCTTGTAGTTGAAAATATAGATGCCCATCGAAGCCAGATTGCTCTTCGGCTTCGCCGGTTTTTCCTCAAATTCAATAATCCGGTCGGTTTCATCCGTATTCATGATGCCGAAACGGCTCGCTTCCTTTAACGGAACGGCCAGCACGGCGATCGTCGCGTCGGCGTTGTTGGCTTTGTGGTGCGCCAGCATCTTAGCATAGTCCATCTTGTAGATGTGGTCGCCGGACAGAATCAGCACGTATTCCGCTTCCATCTGATCCAGAAAGTCGATGTTCTGCGTGATCGCATCTGCCGTGCCGCGATATAAGCCCAAGCCGGTCTTATCCTTTTCCCGCGGTGGCAGAACGAAGACGCCGCTGTCGCGCGCGTCCAGTCCCCAATGGTGATCCCGTGCGACGTAAGAGTTCAGCAATACGGATTCATACTGCGTTAAAACGCCGACAACGGAAATTCCCGAGTTGGCACAGTTGCTTAAAGGAAAGTCGATAATACGATACTTTCCGCCGAAGTAGACTGCCGGTTTAGCGACTTTTTTTGTAAGATCAAGAAGACGGCTTCCGCGTCCTCCCGCTAAAATCATGGCAACCATATTATTTTGTTTCATACCTTTAGCCCCCATAGTTTCTTTATGATTTTATTATAGCGTGTTCCTGTCTGTTTTTCAAAGATTAAAAATCATAATTTCCATGTTCTTCAAAATTGAAAAACGTACATTTTCAGTTGATAATCAAAATTATTTGCGAAACGGCAGGGAAAATCCGGTTTAGAAGCAATTTCACCGTTTTTTTAAACCATTTTCGCGGAAAATTTTGCTAAAAAACGACATCAGCTCAAATTTATTAAAAAAGTAACCGGTTTCAATTCGACTTTTCCGCATTTCTAATTTTTTCACATTCCATCCCGGAAAATCAATTTGCTCCCAATCAATTCAATTTTTGACTAAAATGATTACCTGTGCCGTAACCGCTTCCAATTTAAGACTGATAAAAAATAAAATAACGGTCAAAATCCCGTTATTTCTGCATCATTTCTTGATTTAAGATCATTTCTGCGGAGGCTTTGATCAGCGCTGCGCAGCGTGTCCCGTCAGCGTCTTTTGATAAATCCCACTTTCCTGTCATCGCCGCGGCATGGACCGGGTGTTTTTCACGCACGGCAAGGATCAAACGGTCGTTTTGTTTGCGAACTAACAGCTCATCCAAGCCAAACCCGCAGTCCTGCAGCGTCTGCTTGCCGGACTCCCTCAGAACCTCACCTTCCTTTGGCTCTAACACTTCCGCAAAGGAAGGCAGAGACTGCCCGCAGGGATACCAGCAGCCGCCGCGCAGATGCCGCCAGCCATCCCCGCTGTTTCCGCAGCGCTTCAGCTGAATCCACAATCCGTTTTTGATCACCGGCTGTTTCTCGCTTTCCCGCCGCAGCGTAAAGCGTCCGACTTGAAAGGGGATGCCCTGCGCTTCACCCTGAACCGCCCAATCCCACTCGCAGCGATAGCGGGCAGGATCCAGCCCCAGCTGTCTGTCCCAGCCGATATCCAGTGTGGAAGGCTCCGCCGCGCTCACATTCGCAAACTGCCGGGTCAGCTCTGCCTGAAAGCCAGCCTGATGGCATACATCCACAAACCGCTGCCGGGTCGGTTTGATCGCAAACCACCACGCAAACGCAAACAAGAAACCACCGGCGAGGGTGCCGCGGTGACTGCGGATGCCCAGCCTGTTCTCGATTACAAAATCCGCCACCAGAACGCCTGCGAATAAAATCACTTCCAGCCAGTACAGAAGCTGCCAGCGCCGCGCGGTTCTCACAAACCGGCGTTCATCAGCCACGCGCGAACCTCGGAAATAAAATACAGCGAACCGGTGATCACTACCGTGCCCTCAGCCCCGGCCTTGTCGCGGGCTGTGCGGACCGCGGTTTTCCAGTCTTCGATCAATTCACTGCCTTCGATCACCAGCTGCGCACCGCTCTGGGCACGGAAATAGTCGAATTGCGTGATGATCAGGCTGTCGCTGATCTGTTTCAGCTGTCTGGCCATGACCTCGGTTTCCTTATCCTTTAACGCGGTAAACACGATGACGCGCGGATGGGGCAGATCTTGAACGGACGTGCACAGCGCTTGAATTCCCGGCGCATTGTGCGCCCCGTCGATGATCGTCAGCGGATGCTCCTGAAGAACTTCAAACCGGCCGGCCCAGACTGCTTTCCGCAGTCCTTCGCGCAGCGCTTCCTCACTGAGAGTCAACTCTCCCTGCTGCTTCAAGGTCCGCAGACACGTCAGGGCCACCGCCGCATTGCGGGCTTGATATTGAGCACGGGTATGCAGCGTATAGGTCTGATCTTCCATCGTAAAGTGAATCTCGGATCCCGGCTGAACCGTAACGGCGGGAACCGAAATCAGCCGCGCCTGCTTTTTTGCGCAGACTGTTTCGATCACCGCCTGGCATTCCGGCTGCGTCACGCCGCTGACGACCAGCCCATTATGTTTGATGATCCCTGCTTTCTGCAAGGCGATCGCTTCCTCCGTGCTGCCTAGGCGTTCCATGTGATCCAGGCCGATTGACACAATCACGCTGCACAGAGGATGACGCAGCGTATTCGTCGAATCCAGAAGACCGCCCAGCCCCACCTCGATCACCGCGAAATCAACCTTTTGTTCGATAAACCACAGACAGGCGAAAAAGAAATCGATCTCAAACATCGCCAGATCCCATTGTTCCAGTAAATCCCGGTAGGTATCGACATAGCGGACAAACGTGGCGTCGTCGATCCAGCGCTCCTGAATCCGGATCCGGTCCTGATGGGCGACCAGATGCGGCGAGGTGAACGTGCCGACGGTATAGCCGGCTTCGCGCAGGACGCTGGCGAGATAGCTGACGGTGCTGCCCTTGCCGTTGGTGCCGGCGACATGTATCGTACGCAACTGGTCCTGCGGATCGCCCTGGCTGGCCATAAACCGCTGGAAGTGATCGAAGCCATGGTGAAAATTATGCCGGGCTGTAATCCAATCGACGGCCTCCTGAATTGTCGTCATCTTAATCCTCAATCTGCCAGTCGATCGGCGCGCGGCCCTGATCGATCAGAAATTGATTGGCCTTGGAGAACGGATGCGTGCCGAAAAAGCCGTAGTTGGCCGATAACGGCGAAGGATGCGGCGATTTCAGGATCAAATGCTTCGGATTGGTGATCCAGCGGCCCTTGTCCTGCGCGTTGCGGCCCCACAGGATAAAGACCAGCGGATCAGGATGGTCGTTCAGCTTGCGCATGACCTCGTCGGTGAATTCTTCCCACCCCCTGCCGCGGTGGGACAGTGGTTTGGAATCTTCGACCGTCAGCACGGTGTTCATCAGAAACACGCCCTGCTGAGCCCATTTCATCAGATAGCCGTGATGGGGAATCGTACAGCCCAGATCGTCATGCAGTTCCTTATAAATATTAACGAGACTTGGCGGTACCTTGACGCCCTTACGCACTGAGAAACACATTCCATGCGCCTGATTGGGCTGATGATAAGGATCCTGCCCCAGGATGACGACCTTCACGTCGGAATAGTTGGTAAATTCAAACGCCGAGAACACCTGCAGACGAGGCGGATACACCTTCGTCGTCGCATACTGCTGGCGCAGAAAAGCGGATAACTGCTGGAAATAAGGCTTTTGAAATTCCTCTTTCAAAAACGGGGTCCATTCATTCTGAAACATTGTGCTCCTCCTTAGGGTCTTCTTGACAAAAATAAAAACCGGATTTTTTCCGGTTTCATTATAGCACTGTTCGTCCTATTTCACCAATCCCTGCGCTTTGAGCTGATCGCGCCGGTGATGATAGATCGTCGCGTAAACAGCCATCGCGATCGGAAAGAGGGAACAGAAGATCACGGCGACGGGCAAATAGAGTGTTTCCGGGAAAATCCAGGAGCACAGCACAATCGCCGCCATGCCCAGACAGCGGCCGATCGACTGGTAGGTTTCCCGCACGATCACCCGGCCGACGATATTTTCCTGCGCGGCGTAATCGGCGATCGCGTTCATCACGATGATCTGATACGGATTGGCGTACATCGGCGTCGACAGCGCGTTGACCACGCCGTAATAGACGGCCCCGCCCAGTGTCGGCCAGAGCACCAGCACGACGGCGCTGGAAGCGATCAGTACGGCGCCGATCCGGTAGAACCTCATGCGGTTGCGGCGGTGCATGGCGCGCGAAACCAATGCGAACGCGATAATCGAGATCAGGGCGAAGAACGCCAGCAGTTTGCCATACGTACTGCCGCTGCCCTGGGTTGCGTTATACACCAGCAATCCGGCCAATGTCAGCGACAGTGAGTTGTGCATGCCGTAGAAGAACGTCGTGATCATGCAGTAGCGCCATTGCGGATCGTCCAGCTTCATCCGTTTCAGCACGGAGAACGGCTGCGGCGCGCTGCGGGCCTTGACGCGCAGCGAGATCAACGCGATCCCGGCGTATATCACTAAGACGATCTTGAAGATTTCCACATAGCCTGCGGTATCCGAAGCCGCCATGTCGATGATCATCGTCGAGATCAGCGGCGCGGCAATCGCGGCGATGTTGTTGCAGATGCCGACGCTGGAAAGAAAGCGGGAGCGGGACTGGGGCGAAGACACGATCTGATTCAAACTGTTCAGGCTTAGCCAGAACAAGCCTTCCCCGATTCCTGTCAGCGCCGCCACGCCGTAGACCAGCTGCGGATGCACGGCAAACTGATCCTGCGCCCCCAGCACGAACAACAGGCTGAGCATGATGAAGACCAGCCCCGTGGTCAACGGTCCGGCAAAGCTGTGTTTCTGCGCCCACTTGCCGCCGAGGGTGAAGAAAAAGGGAAACAAGCCGATCCGCACGATCGTGTAGATCGACATGACAACCAGCGAGCCGGTATAGGCGTACAAATAGACGTTCATGAACACCGCCGACATCGCGTTGGCCAGATTGAACAGACAGGCGATGAGGATCGTCGTCGTTTCATCACGCGTGAATTTCTGCTTACGCATGCTTTACCAACCCCTACTTTACAAGACCCAGCTGCTTCTGCCGGTCGCGTTCACGATGATAAACCGTCGCATAGAGCGTCAGAATGACCGGGAACAGCGAACACATCACAACCGCTGTCGGCAGATACAGCGTTTCCGGCAACAGGAGGGAACACAGCACGATCAGCACCATCCCCAGGCAGCGGCCGATCGACAGATAGGCTTCCTTGGCGATCACGCGGCCGACGATATTTTCCTGCGCAGCGTAGTCCTGGATCGCATTCATCATGATGATCGTATACGGATTGGCATACATCGGCGTGGCGATCGCGTTGACGACCCCGTAATAGATGGCTCCCGCCAGCGACGGCCAGAGCACCAGCACAATCGTGCTGGATGCGATTAACAGCGAACCGATCTGATAATAGCGCATCCGGTTGCTGCGGCGCATCGTCCGCGATACCCAGGCGTAGGCCAGAATTGTCAGCACTGCGAAGACCGCCAGCAGCTTGCCATAAGCGCTGCCGCTGCCGTTGGTCGCGTTATACACTAACAAACCGGCCAGCGTTAAGATCAGCGAATCACGCATCCCATAAAGAAACGTTGAGATCATGCAGTAACGCCACTGCGGATCGTCCAGCCGCATGCGCCGGAGCACGGAGAAGCTGTGGCTGGCGCTGCGGGCGCTGACGCGTGTGGAAAGCAGCGCGATCAGACCGTAGATCACTAAGACAATCTTGAAGATTTCGACATACCCCGCCGTATCTGTACCGGCCAGTTCAATAATAAAAGTCGAGATCAACGGCGCGATGATCGCCGACAGGTTGTTGAAAATGCCAATGTCGGAGATAAACAGCGAGCGGGTTTTCGCCGTTGAAACAATCTGGTTCAGGCTGTTGATGCTCAGCCAGTACAGTCCTTCGCCCATGCCGACTAACGCCGCCACGACGTACACCAGCTGCGGAATGCGTTCAAACGCATCGCTGGCGCCCAGCACAAACAACAGGCTGAACATGATGAGGATCAATCCGGCCGTCAGCGTCTGCGAGAAGCGGTGCTTCTGCGCCCACTTGCCGCCAATGGTAAAGAAGAACGGATACAGGCCGATGCGCACGATCGTGTAGATCGACATCACCACCAGCGATCCGGTATAAGCATACAGATAAACATTCATGAAGACCGCCGACATCGCGTTGGCGAGGTTGAAAAAACAGTTGATCAGGATTAACAGACGTTCGTTGGAGCTCAGCGCTTTCATAAAACAATCCCCCTGGAAAATGATTTCCTTTTTGGTCTTGAGTATCATAGCACAACCATTCACGTTGTCAATCCGGAAAATGAATAAAAAAACCGGAAATGAATCCTTTTAGGCAAGGCCGTCTTTTCCGGTTCTCTTTGAATTATCTTAGGCAGTGGGAAAACTGCTTATCAAGCCTGACGAACCCCCTTGCAGTACACTGCTTTTAGCTGAATGTTTTCATCGCAGACGACCAGATCCGCATCCTTTCCCGTCTCCAGTGAGCCTTTGCGCTCAGCGACCCCCAAATAGCGCGCAGGGTTGATCGTCGCCGCATGAATCGCCGTTACCAACGGCAGCCGGGCTTTGCGATGCAGGTTATCCACGCCCTGATTCACATATAAAGCAGAGCCGAATAAAGTCCCGTCCGGCAGCCGGAACGCGCCTTCCCGGCTGTACTGCTCCGCCGCCGGATCATCCTTGCATTCAGCGGAATCCGTGACCAGGATCAGTTTATCCGCGCCTTTCATCGTTCCGATCAGATGTGCCGTTTCAAAATGCACATGAATTCCGTCGCCGATCACCTCAGCGTAGAGTTCGTCCAGATTCAAGGCTGCGCCGAAAATTCCGGGATTGCGGTGATGGAAGGGGCGCATGCCGTTGCCGCAGTGTGTAATGCCGGTAGCTCCGGCGGCGACGGCGTCCTTGACCTGATCAAAGCTGGCGCCGCTGTGGCCGCAGGAAACGCGGATATGATGCGCTGCGGCCGTTTTAACAAACGCATAATCCTCGTCAAACTCAACAGCGCAGGTCACCGTCATGATATGTCCGCCGGCTAAATCCTGATAGTGAAGCAGAACCTCCGGATCGGGTTTAACGATCGTGTAAAGATCCTGCGCACCATGAAACTGATGCGAAATGAAATTGCCTTCCATATTGATGCCCAGGATTTCCGCCCCTTCCCCCGGGGCTTCGATCGCTTCTCTAAGAACCGGCAGGGCTTGTTCGTTCTGGCGCTGGCTCTGCGTCGCGGTGGTTGCGAGAAACGCGGTTACGCCTTCTTCCGGCATGTGCTTCTGCCAGCGGCGCATCGCTTCCAGCGTCGGTTTGCCCGCCTCGCAGCGGTTCCAGCCGTGCGTGTGAATATCAATGAATCCCGGAAGAATCCACAGATCCTGATAATCGTGATCCGGCTGTTTTTCCCCATAGGGCAAAACCGCTTGAATGAGTCCGTCGGCGATTTCCAGCTGAGCGGGCTGAAGACAATCATGAATCCAGACGTGAGTGCTTTGAATGATCATTTTGTACCTCCACTTTTTCTTTAGCTTCAGTATATCACCTCTTTCAGGCTTGTCCACTAAACCAAAAAAAGACACGGCGCAACCGTGCTTTTCACCGCAGACAATAATTGAAAAAGGCTTCGTATTCCGTCTGGGAAATCGTCGTCGGCGTGGCCGGGTCGAATTCGTATTTCCCCCGTTGTTTCAGCGTATCCGGCTCGATCAGAAAAAAGTCGTACATCACCCGGCCGGGCTGATCCGGCACCGGATCGTCAAACGTCGCGTCGAGGTAACGCATTTCCCCATCCAGACTGACCAGATTCCAGGCGTGATCCATCGTGTTGCTGAAAACACGGATGGAGCCGATCCCGGCAGCCTCCAGAAGCAGATCCATCGCTTCCATATAACCTGAACAGGTCGCCTTCCCCCGCTCAAAGACGCCGGAGGCGCGGAAAGCAAGACTCTGACGGCGTTCTTCTTCATTCAAGGCGACGGCTTCCTCGTCGTATTGGGTATGCAGCACCAGCCAGTCGTGGAGCACGCGGATCGTTTCCGTCTGATCCATTTCCGCACTCACGTTTTCTTCCACGATGCGGCGGGCCTGAACGCGGTTTCGCTGCAGCTGCTGTTCATCCTCCATCGTGACTGTGAAGATCGTGCGGCGCGTGCCATTCATCATCCGCCGCTGCGTGTACTGGGCTTCAAAGGTCGAAGGCGACAGCGCTAAGGCATAGATGAAAATTTTATCCAGATCCAGATCCTCATTCGCGACGATCGCGGCTTCCCGCTGGCCGCTGCGGACAAGATTGCCGATCAGCAGTCCTGCTTCCATCTCGCTGTCCACGGCATAACATCCTTCACGGACGTCGCAGCTGATCTTTTCAAATTCCTGATCAGGGCGATAAAGCGAATCGCTGAACGTCACTGTTTCCCGCTTGCCGCCCAGAACATCAGGCAGCGCAAGCGACTTTCCGGAACAGGCTGTCAACATAAAACACAAACCCAAAAGCCATTTCCATTTCTTTTTCATACCGCCTGTCCCCTTTCTCGTTTTCAGTATACCACGTCCCGCGGATTTCTTTCTTTCGTTTCCCTTTCAATTTTTGTATAATAAGAACGCAAAGGAGGCGCAACTCATGCTTCAAAGAACCATGTCCTTAAAAGAAATGATGGATTACCGCCCGGCCGCGGCGGATTTCGCCCAATGTCCCGAAGCGGTGACGGGTTTGATGCGGCTGTGCGTCGTCGCGCCGGATAAGGAAAAGGCGTATGATTTCCTGCGCCACATGATGAATCCGCCGTATCGGCAATTAGCGCTGCGCAGCTTCGACGATTGCCTAAACACTGTGCATTATGACTTCGATGGATCGCAGGCATCCAAGCCGACGTTTATCTTAATGGCGGAATACCGGGTGATCACGGACAAATCGTCGCTGCAGGCACTCATGGAAACGGTGATCGAAACCCGGACCGATGCGGAAACCGATGTGATCGCCGACTGCTTTATGAAAAGCGACGAGGGCGGCAGCTGCCTGCGGATTTATTCCCACGAAGGCCAGGTTCACGCGGCGATGCTGGGATGACCGCCTGGGTTAAAGCCGCAAAGTGATCGTCAGCTTAAGTCAAGACAACGTAAAAGAGAACGGATCGGAATTTCCAGATGGAAAACCGGCCGTTCTCTTTTTTATTTTTTGAAATGATTTCGAGAGTTAAGCTTCCGGATTGACCGGCGGCTGCGGCTCGCGCTTCTGAATGTGCAGCAGCGTCAGCACCACCTGATCGGTAATGTTGGCCATCATGTTTGTAAAGCGCTCAAAGCCTTCCTGACGGTAGGCGTCCTCGGGTTTGATCTGCGCGTAGGAACGCAGATAGATGCCCTCGCGCAGACGGTTCATCGAATCAACGTGGTCGTTCCACTGATGGTCGATCACGGAAAGCAGGATCATCTTTTCAAGCTGGGCGATCTGTTCGGGCGCTTCATCCTTTTTCAGCTGATGCTGACGATGGAATTCCTGCTTCAGGATGGCCTGAAGGGTCTTCTCGTCCTTCGCCTGATCGAGCTCCTTATCGATTTCGCTGAGCAGCCAGGTCTTGCTTGCTTCCTGCAGCACGGTTTCCCATTGCGCAGGATTGGCGCGTTTGGCGTTCAACAGGGACGCGGCCAGACTGGCGGCCGCCTGATCCATCAGGGAACTCACCAGTTCGCTTAAGTCGTCCTGCATGAGAATCTGATCGCGCTGGCCGAAGATAATCCGGCGTTGTTCCATCAGAACATCGTCATATTCCAGCACGCGCTTCCGGGAATCGTAATGCAGATCCTCGGCGCGCTTCTGAATCAGATCGATTGTTTTGCGCAGCTTTTCCGCCGGCAGTTTATCCTCGCAGAACTTCGCAATGCTTTCCTTCTGCAAGTCGGAAGCGTACTGAATGATGAAATCATCCTGCATCGACACATAGAAGCGGGAAAAGCCCGGATCGCCCTGACGGCCCGCCCGGCCGCGCAGCTGGTTGTCGATACGCTTGGATTCATGCCGTTCCGTGCCTAAGACAGCCAGCCCACCCAGCTCGACGACACCTTCGCCCAGCTTGATGTCGGTGCCGCGGCCGGCCATGTTCGTCGCGATCGTGACCGCGCCCTTCTGCCCGGCCCGGGCGATGATCTCCGCTTCCTGCGCATGGTTCTTCGCGTTCAGTACGGGATGCGGGATCTTTTTCTGCGTCAGCCGCTGGGAAAGGATTTCACTGATTTCCACCGAGGGGGTACCGACTAACACCGGCTGGCCCTGGGCGTGCAGCTGTGCGACTTCGTCCACGATTGCGTCGTATTTTTCACCTTTGGTCTTATAGACCGCGTCCGGATAATCAATCCGGGCGATCGGCTTGTTCGTCGGCACAACGATCGTGCGCATATTGTAGATGCTTAAGAATTCCTGTTCCTCCGTCTTGGCCGTACCGGTCATCCCGGCCAGCTTGTCATACAGGCGGAAAAAATTCTGGTAGGTAATCGTCGCCAGCGTCTTGGTTTCCTGCTTGATGCCGACCCCTTCCTTGGCCTGAATCGCCTGATGCAGCCCATCCGAGAACTCGCGGCCTTCCATTTTACGGCCGGTGAACTGATCGACGATGATCACCTCGCCGTCCTCGACGACATATTCGACGTCGCGCATCATGACGTAATTGGCTTTCAGCGCCTGCTGGATATAATGCACCAGATCGGCGTGGCTGTGATCGTAGAGATGGGCGACCTTGAAGAACCGCTCGGCGTGCACGATCCCTTTTTCCGTCAGATAAACCTGACGTTCCTGATGATCGACTTCAACCTCATCCTTGCGCAGCGCCTTGACGAACTGATCGGCCATCAGATATTGCTTGTCCAGCATTTCCCCGGCGCCGGAAATAATCAGCGGCGTGCGGGCTTCGTCGACCAGCACGGAGTCGACTTCATCGACCAGTGCGAAATGGAGTCCGCGCAGCACGCGGCTTTCCAGATTCATGACCATGTTGTCGCGCAGATAATCGAAGCCCAGCTCGGAGTTGGTCGTATAGGTGATGTCGCAGGCAAACGCCGCGCGCTTCTGCGCAGAAGTCAGAGTGCGGTCGTTGCAGCCGACGCTCAGCCCCAGAAACTGATAAATTTGTCCCATCCACTGGGCGTCGCGGTGAGCCAGATAAGGGTTGACGGTCACGACGTGCACGCCTTTGCCCTCCAGCGCGTTGAGGTAGACGGGCAGAATTGAGGTCAGCGTCTTCCCTTCGCCGGTTTTCATCTCCGCGATATCGCCCTGATGAAGCAGGACGCCGCCCATCAGCTGGACGGGATAGGGCCGCTCGCCGATCACCCGTTCAGCCGCTTCGCGCGCGGTGGCGAAGGCTTCCGGAAGCAGCTCGTCCAGGCTTTCGCCCTGGCTTAAGCGCTGGCGGAACTGACTGGTTTTTGCCTGAAGCTCAGCGTCGCTCAGGGCTTTGTATTCCCCGCTCAGCGCTTCAATTTTCTTCGCCAGCTTCTCAGCTTTGGCTAACTGGCGGCCGTCGGGACTTAGTGATTGTAAAAGATTCATGATTTTCCTCCTGTTTGTTTCCTTTTTTAAATGATCCAAACAGGAAAGGGCGGGGCCAGCCGGCCGACCGGCACGGCCAGAATCTTCGGTCTTGCCACCTGCGCAGCCCGCTTGATCACCGGCACGGCGTTCCACAAGCTGTCCGGCATCAGTGCCAAGACCGGTTGAACACCGCCGGTCGCTAACGGCGTCGAAGGCCCCGTGGTTTTCTTCTTATTCAGCGTTTCCGCGCTTTGCAGCTGCGCTTCCTTCTCGCCGGCCGCCTCCGTCTGAATCGTCAGAGCCGGCTGCGGCAGCAGGGTCTGCGGTACGGCAAGCAAACCCCAGGATAAAAGCAGGCAGAAGCTCAGCGACAGCCATCGTAAAAAAGCAGGGATCATCGGCTTCCGCCTCCTTTCGCTTTCCGCTTCAAATTGATATCCGTTTAATCATACACTGTTTCAGCAGCTTTGGCAATCACGCTGCGAGGTCAGTCTCATCCCACGAAACAGCGTTGTTTCACTGGATTCGCTTCCTGTTTAAAACGTCAGTTTGGGCGTGACCGCGATTCCCCAGTCCGCCGCCAGCTGTTCCGCCTGACGCACCGCGCCGTCGACCAGATCGCGCGGATCATGAGCGTCCGAGCTGATGATCGTCGTCAGTTTATAGCGCTTGCTGAGCTGCCAGATCTTGGCGTTGGGATAGCCAACCGAGCGACGCAGGCCATTCGCGTAGATTTCCACCGCCACGTTCCGTTTTTCACATTCCGCAAAGATCCGATCCATGCACTCCAGCAGAAGCGGCGTCGGCTGCTCGTAATTCACCATAATCACATCGGGATGGGCAAGCAGCTGAAAGAAGCCCGTGTTCAGCGCGGCGATCACATCTTCGGTATATTGCATCGTTTCCCGATCCCGGTCCTGCATCGCGAAATAATCGTAACGATGATCGGCGCTTTCATGCTGCCCCAGAATCCACAGCTTCACGTTCTGATGATCGCGCAGCTGGGCAAACCGATTCATTTCTTCCGGGAAATATTCGCATTCCAACGCTTTGAAAAGAGAGATCTGATCGCCATAGCGGCCAATAACTTCATCGGCTTCCGCCAGAAATGCCGGCATTTCGCCCCAGGTCATCCGCGGGCCCATCGGCTCTTCGCTGGCCACATGCTCGCACACCGCCATTTCTTCCAGGCCGCAGCGCAGCCCCTCCTTCACATACTCTTCCAGCGTTCCCCAGCCATGCCGGCACCAGCGGGAATGGGAATGAACATTTGAAATCATCGTTATCCTCCTTCCGAAGCCGCCGCTTTGCCTCTCTTTATGAAAATCTCAGCATCTTCGCTCTCCTTGTTTCTGATCCGTCTGGAAAGCAGTTTTGACCGGCTGATTGTCAAAAACGAAAAAGCGCGGCTGCCCGCGCCTTGAGATTATTTGACGACGACCACCATCGTGATCGGATTGACCGCCAGATTGCGGACCATGACCGGCGTCGTCAGCAGGCCGGCTTCATTGAAGATCTGTTGATAGTCTTCCTCCAGCTCGACATACTGGACGGCCGGCGAAGGGTTGAAGAACACCTTGATCGTCTGATAGCCGCCATAGGCTTCCACATCATTGAGCTGATACAGCAGCATCTGGCCTTCCGTCACTTCAAAATGAACATGGCTTTCAATTTCTTCGGCGCTGGCAAAGCGGAACGCACGGATCAGCTTGCGCAGCCGCAGACAGTCGCGGGTATATTCCACGACCTCCTCGTGCCGGTTCTTGCGTTCCCAATCGATCTGGTTCACGTTGTCCGGCGCATTGTAGGTATTGTGATAGCCGTATTTCGTCCGGCAGAATTCCTGACCGCTCTGCAAAAACGGCACGCCCTGGGCGACCAGCGTCACGGCGATCATCAGCTTCTGACGCTTGACGCGGATCTCCCGCACCTCATCCTTGCAGCAGTCCTTCATCTTATCCCAGCTCGTCGCGTTGTCATGACATTCGACATAGTTGATGCTCTGGGAGGGCTGTTGGTAAATCTTATACATTTCCTTGTTCAGCGTATTGGCGCACAGGGCGGACGGCATATCGTGAGCCTGATATAAATTGCCCGTCGCATAGCCCTTGGCCTGCACGTCGAAATCGGAAGTCTTGCCCTTGACGACGTCGCGGAAATAATCGTTGAAATGCGCGACCTGCGGCATTTTCGCGTTGTTGCGCTGGCACGCCTTGAGATCGTCGTTGAGCGCCGTCGGCAGATCCCAGCCCTCGCCATAGACCATTAACTCCGGCTTCAGCTTGCGGCCGGCCGCCACGACAGCGTTCATCGTGTCGACGTCATGAATGCCCATCAAGTCAAAACGGAAGCCGTCGACGTCGTAAACCTCGATCCAGCGGCACACGATATCGACGATATACTTGCGCATCATCCGCATCAGAGAATCCGTATCGTTGCCGCAGAAGGAACCGTTGGACAGAAAGCCCGACGGCGTAGTGCGGAAATAGTAATAGGGCACGCACTGGCCGAATGCGGAGAACTGGATATCGTAGTGATGGTTGAACACGACGTCCAGATTCACGCGCAGTCCGCGCGCATGCAGCGTCGCGACCAGCTGCTTCAGTTCGCGCACCCGGCAGCGCGGATCGTTGGGATCGCTGGCATAGCTGCCTTCCGGACAGCCATACTGCAGCGGATCGTAGCCCCAGTTGTAAAACAGATCCGGATGTTCCTCGTCGACCGTCGCAAAATCGGCGACCGGCATCAGCTGCACATGCGTCACGCCTAAGGAAGCCAGATAATCCAGTCCCGTCGGCTTGCCCTGCAGCGTCGTCCCCACCTCGCACAGCGAGCGGTACTGACTGTGGGTGCGGGTGCCGCATTGGGCCTGATGAGTAAAATCGCGCACACTCAATTCATAAATCACGGCATCGGTATAGCTGGTAAAGGGCGGCAGTGCGGAATTGGGCATCTGCGCCATCCGTTTCCAGTTGACCAAACCGCTGCGAAGGCCGTTGGCAGTCGAAGAGAGGGCGTAGGGATCCTGACTGAGATGAAGCTCGCCGTTCACCTTGACCTGATACAGATAGGTTCCCCCATCCCAATCCCCCTCTACCGTCAAACGCCAGACACCTTTTTCCCCCCGCGTCATCGCGGCCAGCACCTGCTTACCGGCCAAACGCAGATCCAGCTGCACCTCGCAAGCCGTCGGCGCCCACAGCGCGAACCGTGTCTGAGTTTCCTCACAGAACGCCCCCAGTTCACCCTCATACGCAAAATCCTGATCAAACCGGGCGGTCTGGACGATCCGGCGGTATTGCAGCACCGCGCGGTGTCCGTGTTCCTCCACAATTTCCAACGATTCGCCAATCTGGACTTCGGCCGGGCCGGTCAGCGTGTACCGCGTATAGCTCTCATGTGATTCCAGCTCCCGGATCTGACACGCCGTCGCTTCCCCCTGCGGCCGCTCCAGATAAAACCGGTCGCTTTTCCCGTTATAAAACCGTTGTGACAAATAGACTACAATTTTCCCATAATCGTCCAGAAAAGCTTCCATGCTTGTATTCTCTTTCATACGTTCCCTCTTTTCTGATGTCGTCTTTTTTACTTTTTCAAATCGCCTGTTCTTCTATTATAATGGACAAGACCGCTGCACAACAAGCATTTCCCTCCGACTTTTTTGCGAAAGCCAAAAGAAAATCCCGCGTTTTTAGAAAAACACGGGAAACTCTCTTTATTTATCGTCGATCCGGACCGGCTTGATGTGCCAGATTTCATCGGCGTACTGCTGGATCGTGCGGTCAGAACTGAAATAGCCTGACTTCGCAATGTTGATCAGGCAGGACTTCGCCCACTGACCACGGTTGCCATAGCGCCGCTGAATCTCTTCATGCGCTCTGACATAGCTGTCAAAATCCGCCAGAAGCAGATATTCGTCGTTCTTATACATCAGCTCGTCGAAAATCAGCTTAAACTCGTCATGATCCGCGGCCCAGGTGCCGTCGACCAGCGAATCAATCGCTTTCTTCAGCCGTTCGTCGCCGTTGTAATAATCCCAGGCGTTGTAGTTCTTCTTCAGTTCCGTCACCTGATCGACAGTTAAGCCGAAGATCACGTCGTTATCGCGGCCGACGCGTTCGTCGATCTCGACGTTGGCCCCGTCCAGCGTGCCCAGCGTGATCGCGCCGTTCATCATGAACTTCATGTTGCCGGTGCCGCTGGCTTCCTTGCCAGCCGTAGAAATCTGTTCGGACACATCCGCCGCGTTCATCAGCACTTCGGCGATGGATACGCTGTAATTCGGAATGAATACGACTTTTAACATCGAATTGACCGCCGGATCGTTGTTGATCACATCGCCCAGACTGTTGATCAGCTTGATGACCTTCTTGGCGAAATAATAGGCCGGAGCCGCCTTGGCCGCGAAGATGAACGTCGTCGGCGTGATCGTAAACGACGGGTCTTCCTTCATCCGCTGATAGAGGTAGATGATGTGCAGGGCATTGAGCAGCTGCCGTTTGTAAGCATGCAGACGCTTGGCCTGAACGTCAAAGATGGAATTCGGGTCGATCTCGACGCCGCAGCGGTCTTTGACCAGCTTCGCCAGGATTTCCTTGCGCTGGCGCTTGATGTCCAGAAACTGATTCTGAATCGCCGGATCGTCGACATACTCCATCAGCTTTTCAATTTCGTTGAGATCATACTCATAGCCCTCGCCGATCAGCTCGTCGAGCATTTTCCGCAGCTGCGGGTTGGAGTACAACAGCCAGCGGCGGTGCGTGATGCCGTTGGTCTTGTTATTGAACTTATCCGGATACAGCCGGACAAAGTCGTGGAACAGGTCGTTGATCAAAATGTCGGTGTGCAGCTGAGCGACGCCGTTGACGCTGTGCGAGCCGACGACCGCCAGGGACGCCATGTGAACCTGATCGTCTTTTAAAATCGCGACGCGATAGGCGATATCGCGTTCATACGGGAATTTCTCCGCGACTTCCTTCAAGAAGCGGCGGTTGATTTCCTCGATGATCATATAAATTCTTGGAAGCAGCCGCTGAACGAAAGCGATCGGCCATTTCTCCAGGGCTTCCGACAAGATCGTATGGTTGGTGTAGGCCATGACGGAGTTTGTGATCGCCCACGCATGATCCCAATCATAGTGATACTCGTCCATCAAAACGCGCATCAGTTCCGGAATCGCCAGTACCGGATGCGTATCGTTGAGCTGGATTGCGATCTTTTCGCCGAGGTTGTCAAGCGTCGGATAGACGCGCAGATGCGAGCGGATGATCGACTTCACACCGGCCGAAACAAAGAAATACTGCTGCTTCAGACGCAGGATCTTGCCATCGTCGGTCGAATCGTCCGGATAGACGTTCAGACAGATTTCCTGCAGCTCCTGTAAGTATAACCGGAAATCCTTATTGGTCGGGATGATGTCGGAGGCCTC
>NZ_CFQZWI010000036.1:0-26084 GCF_986127675.1 Holdemania sp.
CTGGACGTCGTCATCTCGACGCGGATCGCGCATCACGATGTCAACGTGCCGGGCTGGAATCATGGCTTCGGACCGGATAACCCGTGCTGCTTTTCCGCCGATGAACGGTATGTCCAGGCGGCCGGCGAAGTGATTCAGCAACAGGACCGGGCCTGGATCGGGCCGGTGGCTTCCGGCGACTGCTTCGTCAATACGCCTGAACAGGTCGAGCGGATTCTGCGCGACTATCCGCAAGCCTTGTGCGCGGAAATGGAGGCGGCCTCGATCGCTCAGGTGTGCGCGCATTACGGCGTACCGTTTGTCGTCGTTCGCTCTCTGTCGGATATCACGCTCAAAGAAGGCAATGAGATGACCTTCGAGGAATACGCGCAGAAAGCGTCGGCCCGCTCGGCTAATTGGTGCGAAAAGCTCGTTGTGAAGCTGGCTGAGCGCTCATGAGCGAAACGCTTCGATTTTGGCTTGAGCGGATCATGACCGTGGAGTTCTGGGTCGAGGCGCTCTCGGCGTTTAAGGATCTGGGGCCGCTGGCGCCGATCTGCTTGGCCTTAGTGGAATCGTTGATCCCGGCGCTGCCGCTGGTGGCGATTGTCACGATCAATATCAGCGCTCACGGCGCAATTTTAGGTTTTTTGTATTCCTGGGTGGGAACGACGCTCGGTTCACTGATCGTCTTCCTGTTCTTCCGCCGCATTGTCAAACGCAAGCTGATGCCGTGGTTCAGCCGCAGGGCGTCAATTCAGAAAGCGCTTGACTGGGTGGCTGAGCGCAACGCCGCGGTTCTGTTTATTCTGGTGTCGCTGCCGTTTACGCCCAGCTCGTTTATCAACATCGCGTTCGGTTTATCTGATTTTGACGAACAGAAGTTCATCAAGACGCTGATCGCCGCCAAGCTGATTATGATGCTGGGGCTGAGCTTGTTCGGCAAAACCCTGAGTATTTCCTTTACCCGGCCGGTCTATCTGATTTTAGCTGTTGCGATCTTGGCCGCGTTGTACCTCATCTCCGCACATTTTCGCAAGAAGCACGGATTATGAATCCTGAACTCATTAAAATGAAACGCAAAGATAAAAACGCAGCGTAAGCGATCCCGCTTACAGAGCCGGCAGGCAGCCCGGCTCCATTGCAAGATGGAAGTAACCTTCTCTGCTTCGGGTCTTCCGTTCTTTCAGCTTCGACAGCGGCGCGATCAGGAAAAAGAAAACCGGTTCGCGCTGAAGCAGAAGCAACGAAAAGCAAAGCACCGGGGGAAATCACCCGGGCCGATCAAAAAAAGGATGTCTGATTTCATCTGCGGAGACGCTCTCCGGGAAATCAGACATCCTTTTGCTTGGTTTTAAGCGATCACCGGGTGAATTGGCCGCTTATGCATGCTTGTTGACGATGCGGGTTTCCGTTTCGCCGCTTTCCAGATCGATCATGCGGACAAACAGGGAAACCTTGTTGTCCGGATTCAGATTATCCCACAACAGCGTGGTCAGTGCGTCCAGCGAATCCGGGATTTCCACGCGCTTGGGTTCGCCCTCAAAGCTGGGCAGCGGATCCCCGTCGTGCATGTAGGTGTGAATGAAATGACCTTCACCCGCCAGCGGATTTTCGTATGCGAAGGTGTAGCGGTGGCAGGACTGCGGATTGCCGTCGCTGCTTTTTAAGATCGACAGCGCATAGTTGAATTGGCCGTTTTCGATATGCAGGATCCCGGAGATCCGCGGCGTGAAGTTCGGTCCGTCCGGCTCGAATTCCCGGCTGCGCAGCGCCTGTTCAAACGTCAGCTGCCTGTCCATGCCGGCGTAGATCGTATCGGTCTGATCGCCGTTGGTGACGATCGTCTTGTTGCCCAGAACGCGCACCGGCGCATAAATGATCAGCGACGGATCGGTCAGCTTTGAGGGATCGTAAGCCTGCGTGCGGATCCCCTGTCCGTCTGTGACAAAGATGCGGTTGCGGCTGTTTTCACTGCGGCCCATGATGAAGTACGCGGCTGCCGCTTTGCGGCCGTCCGGCGTCTTGCCCAGCACGATGCCCCGTCCCGGGTAGGTGTTCTGTTGAAGATCCTCTTTGAGTGAGATTTTTTGCATAAATTTCCTCCCTAAATTCAACGGGAATGACTCCCGGCCCAGGCGGTCGGCTGTTTCAGAATTGTGCTCCCTGTGGTTATTCCACTGATCCGCCAGTTGCACATCCACCAAAAAGTTTAGACTATTCTTACAAAAAAAACAAGCGCCGGAAAAAAGAAAAGTCCTGAAATTCAGGACTTATTCCGGTTGTTCGATCAATTCTCCCTGATCTTCAATTTCGCCGGTCCAGATGCCGTTGTCGATCATCCACAGCTTCAAGCTCTGGGCGTCGATCGGATCTTCCTTGTTCCAGCTGAGAACGCTGTTAACCGTCTGTACGCCATCGTCGGCGACACTCAGAGAAACAAACGCCGGATAGCTTTCAAAGCCCCACTGGCTCTTCAGCTTGGCGGCTGGGTAATTTTCACCCAAGCTGGTCAGATCATAAAATTCAAATGCGTCCAGCGCGGTTGTTTTCAGCTCCTGCGCCAATGGCTTGAAGACATATTCGTTGATATAAGCGCAATCGTCGTTGTCCGGACGGCAGAAATAGATATGATGCAGTCCGGGTTCCAATGCCGGTTGGGCAGAAGCCGCTGCGGGCGCTGCGTTGTCAGCGGGTTCCACGGAGCGAAGATTATCCGTCGACTGGGCAGCGCTTAAATAGCTTTCCTCAATGCCCGTGGCGGCTTTCGGTTCCAGCGCCCGATAAGAAAACAACGTAGCGCTGCTGAGAAAAAGGAATCCCATGGATCCGATCATCAGTTTCTTTAACACATCATCACGCTCCTCAAATGCCCAATCATCATATCATGTTTCATCTGGTTTTGCAAATTCAGTCCCGCTGAAACAAGCACTGTGAATCTTTACCTTTACGGCAAAGAGGGGTCAGGTTCATTGTTTCAGCCGGCTGAATTTGGTATAATAAGGACCACAGAGGTGAAGACCATGAATTCTAAGCGGATCCGGTCGCTGCTGCTGTCAGCGGCGCTGCTTTTCGTTTTATTTTTAAGCTGGTTTATCGGCCGGTCGATATTTGTTCAGGGACCGTACATCAAGGATCGCAGCGCGGATCTGCGGCTGCATCGGCAGTTAATGGAAGCGATGCGCGCACCTGCGGGCGAGCTGGTCAACCGCTACGCGCTGAATGAGGTAACGTATATATCGCGCGTCACCTCGCTGTCGAAGCAATGGATCGTGTGGTACGACGATCAGCTGAACATCAAGGCGCAGATGGAAGAAGCGCAGATCGACGCAGCGCAGGCTTTAGCGATTGGAGAACAAAACGGAATCGCTGCTTCGGCAATTCAATTCGGCTGGGTCAAGGACCGTCCGGCAATTATCGTCGAGGACCAGAACCGCGAGCTGGCGCTCGACGCTGCAACGCTGGAAAAATTAATGTTGTATGAAAAGAGGTAAAGGATGAAGGCATGGTGGAAACAGCCGTATATCAACCGGCTGCAATGGATCCTGGAGCATTACGAATGGTTCGGGTTTTCCGAGAAGGAAGGACTGGTCGTGCTGATGATCGAATATCTGAACACATGTCAGATCGCGATCACGCCGGCGCTGTTGGAACAGAAGACGGGACTGACCAAGGAAGCGCTGGACCAGGCGTTAAGCGTCTTGTGCGCGAAGAAATATCTGGAACTGAAAGCGGGCCGTTCCTCCGTCAGCTTCAGCCTGGACGGACTTTACAGCGCGGACACGGCGAAATCACAGAAGGCGATGGAACAGCCGGTGTTCGATTTGTTTGAAGGCGAATTCGGGCGGCCGCTGAATTCCAACGAGCTGATGACGCTGCAGGATTGGGTCAGCCGGTATGATTCGTCGGTTCTGGTCAAAGTGCTGAAAGAAGCGAGTATGTATCAGAAGCTGAATTTCGCGTATATGCAGCGGATTTTATCAGAATGGCAGCGCAAAGGCTGGATCGGGCAGGATGGCCGGGAGGTAAGAAATCATGAAAGTGGATGAAATTTTAGCGGCGCTGACGGCGATGTTTCCCGATGCGCATTGCGAGCTGAATCACCGCAACCCGTTTGAACTGGCGGTCGCCGTCGTGCTGTCCGCGCAGACAACCGACGTGTCTGTCAATAAGGTCACGCCGCGGCTGTTTGAAAAATATCCGACGCCCGAGGCGCTGGCGGAAGCGCCGCTGGAAGACATTGAAGATTGTATCCGCCGGATCGGTTTATATCATAATAAAGCAAAAAGCATTCAGGGACTGGCGCGCGGCGTCGTCGAGCAGTTCGGCGGAGTGATGCCGCAGACGATGGAGGAACTGACAAGTCTGCCGGGAGTTGGCCGCAAGAGCGCCAACGTCATTATGTCGGTGTGCTTCGGAATGCCAGCGATCGCGGTCGATACGCATGTGGAACGCGTTTCCAAGCGGCTGGGGCTGGCCGCACCGAAGGATACCGTGCTGGAGGTGGAAAAGAAACTGATGCGCAAGCTGCCAAAAGCGGAATGGTCGCACGCGCACCATCTGTTTATTTTCTTCGGCCGCTATTTCTGCAAGGCCAAAAACCCGCAGTGCCAAGATTGTCCGTTTACTTCTTTCTGCCGCGAGTATAAAGCTCAGCAGAAACAGGCTGAAAAACTGGTTGCCAAGAAAGCGGCCCCGATCAAAGCCAAAGCTTAAATTAAGTGTTAAAATGAAAAAACAAGTCAAAGGCGCAGGTGATGAAAACCCGCGCCTTTCTTTTCGATTGAATTCAGTGAAATCCAATAGGATAAACCAATGAGCTTCCGACAGAAAGTCATCCTCTCGGAAATTGACCAGAAGGATCGTCGGAAACTCTTATTTGCCCTTGAACAGCTTGAAGCCTTTCGGCTTTTCCAGTTCTTTGAACGCCTGATCCATCCAATCCGGATGGCGGCCTTCATCTTTCGCTTTGTTCAGCCATTTCAGCGCTTCCTCGCGCTTGCTGGTTTTCCAGTAATGGTAGGCCAGAACCGTGTGGAACCACGGCGTGTCGTAGCCTTTTTCCAGGGCTTCCTTTAAATAGACGTCGGCTTTCGGGTGATGACCTAACCGGTCTTCGGTGCAGCCTAACTGCGCCAGCAGCCAGCCGCTTTTTTCCTCACGCAGATGCGCGGCCCGCTGAAAATAATCCAAAGCCTTGTCATACAGTTCCAATTCGCTGTAATTCCAGCCGAATTCCTCATATAAGGAGGCTTCGTCATGATCGTTTGCCTTGCGCAGATGCGCGATTGCTTCACGATGTTTGCCCAGCGGTCCCAGATTGCGCGCCATCATCCAATGGTAATCGCTGCAGTCTTTTTCATCTTCATCAAAGCCCAGCGGGACTTCCTTTAACGCTTCCTCGTATTTTTCCATGCGGTTGTAAACGATCGCCAGCTGATAGTGCGGCCAGCTGTCCGCATACCCCAGTTCCAGACCTTTTTTCAGACTGGCCTCCGCCGCTTCCAGCTGGTTCGTATTTTTATAGGAAATCCCCAGCTGACAATACGTCCAGGCGTGATCCGGCTTGAGTTCGATCGACCGCTTCAGATAACCGATCGCTTCCTCGCTGCGGTCGAGCTGATTCAGGCAGTAGCCCGCTTCGCCCAAGACCCAGCGGTCGTCCGTTTCCGGCAAGTTCAGTTTCTCCAACACGGCCAGTTCGTCCTCATAGCGGCCTAATTGCGAGAGAATCCAGGCTTTTTCACGCAAATTCCACGGTTCTTCAAAATCCAGCTGTTTGGCTTTTTCCATCTCAGCCAGCGCCTCGTCGAACTGCTTTAAGCGGCTCAGGGCGTAACCTAATTGGGCGTGTGCCCAGCCGTCTTCCGGATCCATTTCGATTGACCGTTCGAAAAGCTTGCGGCCTTCTTCATAGTGATCCAGCTGAATTTCATTCCAACCGATTTCATTGACGATCCACAGATCGTCGCGGCCCAGCTCCTGAGCTTTTTTCAGTTGTTCCATCGCATCTTCGTTGCGCCGCAGCCGGCCGAAGTTCCAGGCTCTTAACGAGTACAGCTCAATGTCCTGTTTGCCTTTCTTTTCGGCGACGGCCAGCTCGGCCAGCGCCTGATCGTAGCGGTCCAGCTGACTGAAGGCGTCGGCCTTGCGGTAATGCAGCCAGTCGTCGTCGCGCCCCATCTCCATCGCTTTCTGCAAGTATTCCAATTCCTTGTCATAAGCCCCGATCCGATGATACAGCCAGGCGCAGTCGCTCCAGATCCAGATTTCGTTAATGCCGGTCGCCAGTGCTTTTTCATAGTTTTCCCGCGCGGCGTCCAGCTGGTCCAGACGTACCTGATTCCAGGCAATCTGGGCCAGTACCCAGCCGTTTTCCGGCTGTTCTTCCAGCAGCTTGAAATACACGTCCAGCGCTTCTTCCTTATGCCCGCCGGCCGCGAGATTCCAGCCTAACTGGGTTTTAACCCAGAACGGATCGTTGTGGGATGCAACCGCTTTTTCATAATATTCGGCGGCTTTGTCATATTCGTTGACCTCTGAATAGTCGTAACCCAGCTGAGCATACAGCCAGGCGTCGTCGCGGCCTAAGCTCAGGGCTTTTTCCAGCAGCGGCAGGGCTTGTCTGGAATCGCCTTTCTGAGAGAGCTGATAGGCTAAATGCGACAGGGCGGAGATGTTGTCCGGATCTTTTTGCAGCGCCAGCTCAAACTGCGGGATCGCGTCCTCCGGCTTGTTCATGTCTTCGTTGACATAGCCGATCTGAACCTCGATCCAGGCGTCGTCGCGGCCTAATTCCCTGGCTTTAAGAAAGTGCGGCAGGGCTTCTTCAGGCTTGCCCTGCATTGCGTAGCAGCGGGCCAGCTCGCATTGACTCCAGATATCCTGATCGTTGATCGCCACGGACTTTTCAAGGTAAGGCAGCGCTTGTTGGGGATGATCGAGCGTGTTGCAGCAGAAGCCCAGTTCGTTGAGCAGCCACAAATCGTCCGGATTGTCCTTGATCAGCTCCTGCAGGATTTCCAATTCGTCTTCCAGCTGATTGACGCGCGAGCAGCTCCAGGCATATTCCTTCATCACCCACAGATCGCGGTAATTCATCGTCAGCGCTTTTTTTAATTCGCTCAGCGCCTGATCCGGCTGTTCCATCCGGTTGTAACAAAAGCCGATCTGAGCGTGGCACCAGCCGTCGGTCTGATCGAAATACAACGCTTCCTCAAAGTAGCCGACGGCTTCCTCGAATTTGTCAAGCTGCGTCAGGGTCCAGCCTTTTTCACGGTACAGCCAGGCGTCGTCGCGGCCTTTCTTTTCCGCCTGATTCAGGTAGTCCAGCGCGGATTCGTGCATTTCCATTTTGTTGAGCACCCAGCCCAGCTGGGAGAGAATGCCGGCGTCGTCCTGACCTAAGCTCAGCGCTTTGTTTAAACTCCAGAACGCTTCCTGATAGCGTTCGAGCATGCCCAGAATCCAGCCGCGTTCGCTGTAATACCAGGCTTTATCATGAACCTTGGCTTCGTTGGCGTCGAGCGTCAGCAGGGCTTCCTGAATCTGATCTTCATCGACTAATTTCTGAATTTCTTCTTCGATTTTCAAGTTATCAGCTCCTTGTTCTCATTTTAACATAAAAACGGCAGAGCGAATTGAAATTCCTCTGCCGGGATTGAAATTAAGACTTTTGTAAGAATACCGAATTAATCCTTGTTCTCATCGTTTTGATCCTGGGTATCCTCGCTTGGCGTTGGATCCGGGGAAGGCGAGGTATCCGGACTTGGATCAGTAGACGGGGTCGGATCCGGCGTTGGCGCCGGCTTTGCCGTACAGCCCTTGATCGGATCGCCCTCATAGCCCTGATTGCAGGCGCAGGCGCCATTGACGACGGACGCGTTGTCGCCGCAGGCAAGACCGACGTACAGCGTGACAGCGAAGCGGGCCTGCCCGATTGTCGACTGCATGAACGTCATCGTTGTCCCGTTGACCTTGACGCCGTTGGAAATAATTTCGTTAGTGCCTTTCTTCGCTTCGTCGGCGACTTCTGTAAAGCTGACGGTGACGCCGTTGGCGCTGGCCCAGCTTTCAATTTCCGCCTTGGTCGCTTTGTCGGATGGGATCGTCAGCTGGATCTCCTTATCTTCAACCTGGATTTCCTTGCAGATCTCATTGCTTCGGTAATTCATATTTTCATACGCGTAGTAGCCGCAGACGTTGACCTTGTCGCCCGGCTTGACGTCGATGTGCTGATCGATGCTGGCTTGTTCGCTGGTTACGTCGAACGAGAAGTCCTGAATGGAAACCTGCGCTTTGTAGCGGATCGGACCGTAGACCCATGTCCAGTCGAACGCGACTGCGCAGTCCGGCGCGTCGTACCACTTGCCGCCGACTTCAATGCCGAGATTTTTGGTGTTCGGCGCGACGGTGAGCTTGCTTGCGTCCGGGTAATCGCCCCAGGTCAGATGCAGGTTGCCGTCAGTGCTCAGGCTGGCGTCGAACGTGCCGATATCCTGAACTGAAGCCTGCAGCGGATCGGCCAGCTTGTTGAATTCCTTCTTGATCATGCCGGTGGTCACGAAGCTGCCGTCCATGCCTTCCAGCACCGCGGTGTACGGATACAGACCCTTGATATGGGTGATCGAGGTCACGCCGTCGGGCTGGGTGATCGCCGGCGGATTCTCCTCGTCTTTATGCAGGACGTCGAGCATCAGCTTGGAGATATTGCCCGGGATGTTCAGTTTGCTTTTCTGCGAATCAAAGTAAGTTTTTTTATCTTTAATCCCTTTTTCATAACCAACCCAGACCGCGTTGGTGTATTTCGAGCTGGATGCGATCATCCACTTATCCTTGGCCGCGCCCTGCGGAATGCCGAATTTCAAGCCGTCGCTGCCCCAGTCGGTCGTGCCGGTCTTGCCGTAAATCGGATAACCGCGCTTTAAGATCTGCATGTAGTTGGAATACGGGCCATAAACCGCCTGGTACATCAGATGCGAAGCCAGATAAGCGGATTCGGCGCTGATGACCTGGGTTCCGGAATAATCCGGAACGACCGGCGAGGTGCCGTCTTTGAACTCGATCTTGGTAATCGTGTGGGGCTTGATGTAGCTGCCGCCGTTGATCATCGTGGCATGCGCACCGGCCATTTCAACCGTACTGGCTTCGTAGGTGGAGCCGCCGATCGCATAGCCGACGTTGAATTCGTCCTGGGTGACGCGGCTGAAGCCGAGGTTTTGCAGATACTGCACGACCTTCTTGCTTCCGATCGCGTCGATGACTTCCTGCAGCGTTTTTAACGCCGGGGTATTCAGCGAGTTGCCGACGGCGTATTCCAGCGGAATATCGCCATAGTAGCGGCCGTTGAAGTTCTTGACGACCTTCGTCGTCCCGGCGTAATTAAACGGGGCGTCGGTGACTGTGTGGGACGTTGCCCAGCCGAGGTTTTCAAAGGCCAGCGCATAGGATAAGAACGGTTTGACCGCGGAACCCGGCTGCTTGTACTGATCGGTCGCATGGTTGAGCAGCAGGCTGCCGCCGCCGGCGTAATTGCGTCCGCCGCCGATGCCGACGATCTCGCCGGTCTGGTTGTTCATCGAGACGATCGCGATTTCCATCAGGTCGTCCGGGAATTCCACGTTGGTTTTGCCAGCCTGGATGTCGTCGATCTGCGTCTGGACTTCAGGATCCATCGACGTGTAGATTTTCATCGGCACGACGGTCGGATCCATTCCAGTCAGTTCTTTTGCCTCGGCGATGACCGCGTCGACATAGCTCTGGTATGGCGTGCCGCCGTCGGTGCTGCCCTTATTGACGGAGCTGTCGACCAGCTGATCTTCAATTTTGATCGACTTGGCCAGCTCGGCTTCCTGTTTTGTGATGTAGCCGTGCCGCTGCATCAGGTTGAGCACCGTGTTGCGGCGCTCGGTCGCATAATCGAGATTTTTAAATGGATTGTAGGCGTTGGGGCGGTTGATGATCCCGGCCAGCAGCGCGCTTTCGCTGAGGTTCAGCTCGCTGACGTCTTTGCCGAAGTAATACTCGGCGGCCTTCTGAACACCGCGGATGTTGCCCGAGCCGCCGAAATTCAGCTTGTTTAAATACAGCTCGAAAATCCGCTTTTTGTTTGTCTGTTTCTCCAACTGCATCGCCAGGAAGATTTCCTGAACCTTGCGCTTGACGCCGGCCAGCTTGCTGCGGGCCGCCATCTCGCCGGTTTCATCGTTGGTAAAGTAGGTGTTTTTCACTAACTGCATCGTAAAGGTTGAGCCGCCCTGCGAAAAGCTCAGCGTTTTCAGGTTGGTCAGAAACGCTTTGGCAAAACGCGGCAGGTCGAAGCCGTTATGTTCAAAGTAACGGCTGTCTTCAACGGCCACAAACGCGTCGACTAAGGACGTCGGCATATCCTGGTAGGAAACGTTGGTGCGGATCTGCTGACCGATGTCCTGGATCAGATTGCCGTCCTTGTCAAGGATCTGCGTCGATTCCTTGCTTTCAAAGTTGTTGATGTCGATCTTCGGCGCATCGTTGATCATGCTGCCGATCATCACCATCCCGACGCTGCCGCCGATCAGCCCCAGGATTACGATCACCGAAACGATGATCGTCGCCATGTTCTTGGCGTTGATTTTTCTTCTTTTGACCGTTTTCTTTTTGGCCGCCGGCTTTTTCCTCGGCGGCTGTTTCTGCGTCGTATTCATAGCTCACTTCTCCTTAAAATATAGTTCGTCGATCACCCGCAGATAATGTACCGGCGGGGTCAGCGAATATGGAATCAGAATCCCTTCCTGTACAAACCACGAATAAGGCAGGGATTTCCGTTCGGCCAGACGATACTGCCGGATCATTTTCGCGGCGTCGACATAGTAGGTTTCATCGTAGGCGATAAACCGGACGATGACAAAGGCGATCGCTCCCTGCCGCAGCACCCGCTCCAGATGCTCGATCTGATGCAGATGGATGTGGGAGAAGGGAAAGGATGTTTTCGAGCGTGTTTCCTTCGCCTCAAAGTCAATCGCTTTGCCGCGGTAGACGCCGTTGTAATCGGTTGTGGAAGGAACCTTGAAGTACGCTTCCGTGATTTTGGCAGCGCTGCGCTTGGGATAATCGACCTGCACGATCTGGATCGGCGTGGGTTTCTTGTGGATCACCGCTTTGTCCAGCTGCAGGTAGTATTCATTGGTCTTATTCAGATCATTTTCCAAAGACATCCCGCGGCCGCCGGCCGACTGTTTCAGTGGCTGAGCGTTGACTGAGCGCGCGGAAGTCTTTCCATTCGGATAACCGATCATATCATCACCTTCCATTATTATATACAACATTGCGTCGTTTTTCTAGGAATACCCGGGATTCGTAACAAAATCGTAAAGTCTGACCGGTCTTTGTCAAAAAACGTTTTGGGATATGACTTGCTTTTTAACCCTCAATCTGCGAAAATAAAAGCAGACGGAAGGTTGTGACACGATGGAAAACAAGCTGAACTTAGATCCTCAGGCAATTCTGGATAAAGAATTTCACGTTGACTTCAAGGGATATTCTCCAGCGGAAGTGGACGAGTTTCTGGATTCGGTCATTCAGGATTATCAGATCTATGAACGCAAGATCGGCGAACTGGGTGAAAAGCTGATGGCTCAGGAACGGGCCAACGCTTCGCTGAAAGCCCGGATCATCGAACTGGAAAGCCGGCAGAAGGTCATGGAAGAAGCGGGTCAGAACTCGTTTAATCAGGTTGATATTCTGAAGCGGCTGTCGCGTCTGGAACAGGAAGTCTATAAAAACAAACAGATGGATTAGTCTTCTATCCGGGCAATCGCTGGCTTGACCAAAGCTAGAGGAAAGTCCATGCTCGCACAATCTGCGATGATTGTAGTGTTTGCGCCGGCCCAATCAATAAGACCGGGCAGCCGCAAGGCTGACGGCTGACGAAACCCTAAGGTTCGTTTGAACTATGGCGGACGTCTGTAACAGTGTCACAGTGACGGAGTTTCCGGGGAAATCCGGAAAGTGGAACGCGATAAACCCCGCAAGCGAGAAACCCAAATTTGGTAGGGGAACTTCCAAACCTGAAATGAAGGGCGCGGAAGCCGTCCGCAAGGACGGAGATAAATGGTTGCCGCCCGGTCCGCAGGGATCGGGAACAGAACATGGCTTACACGATAGAAGGCCGGGAGCTGAGCGATCAGCTCCTTTTTCTTTAATTTTCAGCGTGAAAAGGAAATCAATAAACTGCGAATTCCGCTTAAAAAAGCCCGGTAAAGAAAAGGACAGCGTGGGGGGATCAGGGCAGACTGTTGGGAGTGCGGCGGAAGCGGCGTCGGGATAAAGAGACGATAAAGAGTTTAACTTGAAAATAATTCATCCCTGTGTTATAGTGAGCTTGTCCGACATAAGAGGATTCCGTTCACCCTGGTTTGACAAACGTTACGCTTTGTCGACCACTTTCAGCGAGTTCTTGTTTTACAATTAGAACAACACTTGATATAATTGTTCTGATATGAAAAAAGAGGTGCAGCAGAATGAAAGAAATTGGTGCTACATTGAAAAAACGCCGGGAAGAACTCGGCTACACTCTTGAGGAAATGAGCAATAAAACGCGGATTTCCGTCGCTCAGCTTAAAGCGCTGGAGGATGGGGATCTGGAGTTCTTTAAGGATGACCTTTCCTATGTCCGGTATTTTGTCCGGTTCTATTGCCAGGCGCTGTATCTGGATTTTGATCCGCTGCGCGATCAGCTGAGTCAGGATCTGGATCAGTTCACCGAAACGATGAGCTTAAAAGCCATTCATGACCGGGAAGAAATGCAGTCGAATATTGAAAAGAAAATCAGCAGGGCTTCGGGCACGTTGAAAAAAGAAAAGAAAAAGATCGACTATTCGCTGGTGTCGCTGCTGGCGGTCATTGCGGTGATGCTGGTCTGCTTAAGCGTCGTGTTGTTTAAGACGGCGCCGAACTGGTTTAAATCTGAACCGAAAAAAGACAGTTTCCCAACGGCTGACGTCACGCCGACGCCATCGCTGACGCCAAGTGAGACGCCGGATGTGATCGGTCAGCCGTCCGCGCTGACGGTGACGATGGCGGCCAACGATCCGTCAACCTACGAGGTGCGCGGCTGGAAGGCGCAGGAAAGCTTTACGATCGCCGTTACGTTTGCGCAGGACACATGGATCCGGGTGCTGGAAAACGACGTTGCGACCGACAATCCGGCGAGCACGACCTATCATGCCAACGACGTGATGGAGATCACCCGCACCGCTTCTCAGGATTTAAAGATCACGATCCATTTCGGCATCGTCAAAAACAACACGATCACAATCAACGGCGAGGCGGTGACGCTGGACGCCGGGATCGCGGCGAAAACCAGCGGTCAGAAAATCAACTTCATTCTGAAAGGGGAATAAGCTATGAATTTACCTAATCGTTTAACCGTGATGCGGATCATCATGATTCCGGTCATCATTTTGATCGCGATCTTCCCTTATTCGCAATTCGGAATTGAGATTCCTCTGCTGCAGTTTGGGTTTGTGACGCTTTCGGCGGTCAATATCGTGATGCTTGTGCTGTTTTGCGTCGCCAGCTTCACGGACTTTCTGGACGGCTATCTGGCGCGGAAGAACAATCTGGTCACGACTTTCGGCAAGTTTGCCGATCCGATCGCCGATAAGCTGTTAGTCACGACGATGTATATTTTATTCGCGGCGCAGGGCACGATTCCCGTCGTGCCGGTGCTGATCATGGTTGCCCGCGATACGATTGTCGACGGCATCCGCATGATTGCCTCAAGCAACGGCGTCGTGATGGCGGCGGGCTATCTGGGCAAGCTGAAAACGGTGGTGCAGATGCTTTCGATCATAACGATTCTGCTGAACAATCTGCCGTTTGAGCTGTACCGTCTGCCGGTCTCGGATTTCTTATTGTGGTTTGCGGCATTCACGTCGCTGGCCAGCGGAATTTCCTATTTTAATCAGATGAAGGAGTACATTTTTGAAAGCAAGTAGCATGGCGGAACTGGCGGCGCTGGTTCGTCAGAAAGGCTGGACGCTGTGCAGCTGTGAGAGCTGTACGGGTGGGTTGTTTGCCAGCCGGCTGACCGAAGTGCCGGGGGTGTCCGCCTTCTTTAAGGGCGCCGTCGTGACCTATTGGACGGCGATGAAGATCGACGTCGTGCACGTCGATCCGGCGATACTTGATCAGTATGGTGTGATCAGCGAACAAACTGCGAAAGCGATGGCCGAGCAGTGCGCGCTGTTAATGAACTGCGACATGGCGGTGGCCTTTACCGGCAACGCCGGACCGGACGTCATGGAGGACAAACCGGCGGGGATGATCTGCACGGCAATTCATGTTCCCGGTCAAACCTGGACCGCGACCGACCTGTTAACCGGGACGCGTCAGGAAGTCCGCGAACAGATCGTTCAGCGGGTTGCGGAGCGAAGTTCGTCAATTTTAAGACAGATTCGGTAAAATAAAAAGGAATTTTAAAAAATTTGCGTATATAAAGAGTAGCGGAGGGACAGCTATGGCAGAAAAAGAGAAGAATAAAGACGCACTACTCCAGGACACACTCAAACAGATCGAGAAGCAATACGGCAAGGGGTCCATTATGAAACTGGGCGACCGGGCCAATGTCGACATCGACGCCATCAGCAGCGGTTCGATCGCGATCGACTACGCGCTGGGCATCGGCGGCTATCCGAAAGGCCGGATCATCGAGATCTACGGACCGGAATCCTCCGGTAAAACGACGCTGGCGCTGCACGCGATCGCCGAGTGCCAGAAAGCCGGCGGACGGGCGGCGTTTATCGACGCGGAAAACGCGATCGACCCGATGTACGCGAAGAATCTGGGCGTCAAGATCGACGATTTGATCTTATCCCAGCCGGACAGCGGGGAACAGGCGCTGGAAATCACCGAGATGCTGATCAAGAGCGGAGCGATCGACCTGATCGTCATCGACTCGGTTGCAGCTTTAGTTCCGCAGGCCGAACTGGATGGCGAAATGGGCGATTCCCAGGTCGGTCTGCAGGCCCGTTTGATGTCGAAGGCCATGCGGAAGCTGGCCGGCGTCATGAACCGCAGCCAGTGCACGGCGATCTTTATCAACCAGCTGCGGGAAAAGGTCGGCATCATGTTCGGCAATCCGGAAACGACCCCGGGCGGCCGGGCGCTGAAGTTCTATTCTTCAGTGCGCCTGGACGTGCGCCGCAGCGAAGCAATTAAGAATGGTTCGGAAATCGTCGGCAACAAGGTCAACGTCAAGGTCGTAAAAAACAAGGTCGCGCCGCCGTTTAAGGTCGCGGCGATCGAAATCATGTACGGCGAGGGAATCTCGCATATCGGCGAAGTCGTCAGCCTGGGCGAATCGTTTGAAATCATCAACAAGAGCGGCGCCTGGTTCTCCTATAACGGAGAGAAGATCGGGCAGGGCCGCGAAGCGGTGCGGGCATTCTTAAAAGCCAATCCGCAGCTGGATGAGGAAATCACCGCGAAAATCAAACATAAACTTTTTCATGGCGACGAGGAAGAAGCGCCAGCCGAAGAACAGGCTTAAGCTTGTTCTTTTTTTCAAGATGTGAAAAAGCGCTTAACGGCGGGCGTCAGAGGAAGACTTTGGGTGAAAGGGCTTCCTTTTTAAAGAATAAAACAATGGGAAACAGGATGAAAAAGCCGGTGAAAAAGAAAGAATTTCTGGAAAAACCATGCTTTGTTATTGTGAAAACGGTTAAAATTAGGTATTATTATAAAGGAGTCACAACTCTACACAACTGATAATGGAGGAAATAAGGTATGATGAATTCACTTGTTTTGTCCATTTTATCTGGTATTGGGGGTTTAGCTGTCGGTGTCGTCATCATGATGATCACATCCCGGCTGGGCTTAAATCGTGATCAGCAAAAGGCAAAATTGCTGTTAGAAGAGGCACAAATTAAATCTGAGAACTTAGTCCGACAGGCTGTGCTGGACGGCCGTACGCAGGCGTACGAGCTGAAGCTGGCCGCTGAAAAAGAAGTTAAGGAAAGAAAGCAAGAGCTTCAGGATAAAGAAAATAAACTGACGCGTCGGGAAGATAACCTGAATTTTCGTGATGAAACCTTAACGGCGAAAGAAAAGCAGATTGAAAACAAAAACAGCCAGATCACGGATAAACTGAATGTACTGGAGAAGATGGAAACTCAGCTGCAGGCCAAGATCGACAATCAGATTGTCGAATTGGAACGCATCGCGTCAATGAGCGCCGATGACGCCAAAAAGGAATTGATGGACGCCGTCGAAAAGAAAATGGATAAAGAGGTCAGCGTTTATATCCGCGAACGGGAAGACGAGGCACGTTCCAAAGCCGCCGATTCCGCCCGCAATATCATCGCGCTGGCGATTCAGCGTTATGCTCAGGAAGAAACGATTGAACGGACGGTTTCCGTCGTCGGTCTGCCTTCCGAGGAAATGAAGGGCCGGATCATCGGCCGCGAGGGCCGCAACATCAAGGCGATCGAACAGGCGACCGGCGTCGATCTGATCATCGACGACACGCCGGAAACGATTACGGTTTCCTGCTTCGACCCGATCCGCCGCGAAATCGCGCGGCAGGCGTTGGAAACACTGATTCGCGACGGCCGCATTCAGCCGGGCCGGATCGAGGACGTAGTCCGCAAGGTGACCAACGAACTCAACGACACGATTATGAAAACCGGCGAGGATGCGGTGTTCAAGCTGCAGATCGGCCGGATCGACAAAGAGCTGGTCAGACTGCTGGGCCGTCTGCGGTTCCGTTACAGCTATGGTCAGAACGTATTGCAGCACAGCATGGAAGTCGCTTATTTGTCCGGCATGATGGCCGCCGAGCTGGGCTTGAACCAGACGCTGGCCAAGCGCGCGGGCTTACTGCACGATATCGGCAAGGCGCTGGACTTCGAAATGGATGGCAGCCATGTCGAGCTGGGTGTGAAGGTTGCGAAGAAGCACGGCGAAAACGCTGTCGTCATCAACGCGATTCATTCGCATCATGGCGAAGTCGAACCGACGACGCTGATCTCCAACCTTGTCGCAGCGGCGGACGCGTTAAGCGCAGCCCGTCCGGGGGCCCGGTTTGAGAGCTTTGAAAACTATATCAACCGGCTTGAACAGCTGGAAGCGATCGCCAACGGCTTTGAAGGCGTCGATAAGACGTATGCGATTCAGGCCGGACGCGAAATCCGCGTCATGGTTATTCCGGATAAGATCGACGACGTGGCATGCCATCGCGTAGCGCGCGATATTAAAGATAAGATCGAAGCCGAGCTGACCTATCCTGGACAGATCAAGGTCACCGTCATTCGAGAAACCCGCGCCAGCGAATTAGCGAAATAATGCGAATTTTATTTATCGGCGATATCGTCGGTTCCCCAGGCAGGCAGATGCTCCAGCAGCACCTGCCTGCTTTAAAAGAAAAGATCTGTCCGAACCTGACGATCGTCAACGGCGAAAACGCCGCTCATGGCAAAGGCATCACCAAAAAGATTTATCACCAGCTGTTAGGCTGCGGGGCGGACTACATCACGATGGGCAACCATACGTTTTCCAAAAGCGAATTGAAAATGTTCATTCAGGAAGCCGACCGTCTGATCCGGCCGGTCAACCTGGCTCCGGTCGAGCTGGGCGAGGGCGTGCGGATTGCGAGGGTTAACGGGAAGTGGATCGGCATGGTCAATCTGTGCGGCGAGGTGTTCATGGATAACGTCGTGCGCAGTCCGTTTGCGTGCATGAGCGAAATTCTGAACCGGATATCCGCCGATCTGTGGTTCGTGGATTTCCATGGCGAAACGACCGGCGAGAAGGAAACGTTCGCGCAGGTGTTCGCCGATCGGTGCGTCATGATCGTCGGCACGCACACCCACGTTCAGACCGCCGATGAGCAGCTGATGCGGGGCTGCGCGTACATCAGCGACGTCGGCATGTGCGGCGCGTTTGACAGCATTCTCGGCCGCGATAAGCAGGAGGTTATCGACCGCACGCTACATGGAATCAAAACCCGGTATACCGTCGCGGAAGGACCGGCAATGCTATGCGGGGTGTGGGCGGAAATCGACGAAACGACAGGCCGGGCTTCCCACGTTGAGCGGATTCAGATCAGACCATAACATAAACCCCTTTTTTCTCACATATCCTGTTAGAAGAAAGGGGTATTTTATGGAAATATTAAAAGTATCAACGAAATCCAATCCGAATTCGGTCGCGGGCGCGTTAGCCAACTTATTAAAAGAGAACGATCGGGTCGAAGTCGATACGATCGGCGCCGGCGCGATTAACCAGGCGATCAAGGCGGTTGCGATCGCGCGCGGGTTTGTGGCGCCGATCGGTCTGGAGCTGTTCTGCGTGCCGGCGTTTATGGATATCGTGATCGACGGTCAGCAAAGAACGGCGATAAAACTTATTGTTGAAAAAAAGCAACCATGATATAATAGGGAGCATAAAGGAGGATGAAACAATGCCAGCAAAAGTAGATAAAGATACATGCATCGGCTGCGGCGCATGCGCAGGAGTTTGCCCGGTAGGAGCCATTGCATTACAGGACGATGGAAAAGCGGGTGTTGACGAAGGAACATGCATCGATTGCGGTGCCTGCGTTTCGACCTGCCCGGTTTCTGCCATTTCGCAGTAATTCCATCCTGAAATAAGCAGAGAGACAGAAAGAAGGCGACAAAAAGCCTTCTTTTTGATATAATGAAACGCGTTATGAAAAAGACAAGGAGATGCCTATGAAAAAAGACTGGAAGCTGCCGTCGCTGAAGGCGGCGCAAATACGGACGCCGCAGGAAGCGGCGATCGAACGTTCGCTGTTCGCCCTGGATCCGCAGGCGCGCAGTCTGGGCGTCGGCCGGCGTTATTATATCCATACCTATGGTTGTCAGGCGAACGAGCGCGATTCGGAAACCATCGCCGGAATCCTTGAAACGATGGGTTTTTTGAGCGCTGCCAACGAAGCCGACGCGGATTTGATCATTCTGAACACGTGCGCGGTGCGCAAAAATGCCGAGGACAAGGTCATCGGCCAGCTGGGCGCGCTGAAGCGGATGAAGCGGGAAAATCCCGATCTGATTTTCGCGGTGTGCGGCTGCATGGCGCAGGAGGAAGACATCGTCGATCTGATTCTGAAGAAATATCATCAGGTCGATCTGATCTTCGGCACGCACAATCTGCATCGACTGCCGCAGCTGTTGACGCAGGCCATGCTGAGCCATGAGCGGACGGTGGAGATCTTCTCCAAGGAAGGCGAGGTCATTGAAAACCTGCCGGTGCGCCGCTTTGGCAAGCATAAGGCGTGGGTCAATATCATGTACGGCTGCGACAAGTTCTGTACGTACTGCATCGTGCCGTATACCCGCGGCAAGGAACGTTCGCGCGATCCCGAAGACGTGCTGGCAGAGGTGCGCGAACTCAAGGCACAGGGCTATAAGGAGATCACGCTGCTGGGCCAGAACGTCAACGCCTATGGCAAAGACCGCGCCAGCGGCTACGGTTTTGCCCAGCTGCTTCGCGATACCGCGGAAATCGGTGTTGAACGGGTGCGCTTTACAACCAGTCACCCATGGGATTTTACGGATGAGATGATCGAGGTGATCGCCAGCTATGACAACATCATGCCCGCGATTCATCTGCCGGTGCAGTCCGGCAGCAGCGAAATGCTCAAGATCATGGGCCGGCGTTATACCCGCGAGGAGTATTTAACGCTGTTCCATAAGATTAAAGACCGGATTCCGGGCTGTTCGTTCACGACCGATATCATCGTCGGCTTCCCCAATGAAACCGAGGAACAATTTGAGATGACGCTGAGCCTGGTCGACGAATGTCAGTACGACGGCGCGTTTACGTTCATCTATTCTCCCCGCGAGGGCACGCCGGCCGCACGGATGCAGGACAATGTGCCGGCTGAGGTCAAAAGCCGCCGCCTGCAGCAGCTCAATGAAAAGATCGCGTTTTATGCCCATCGCAATAACGAGCCGTATCTGGGCCGGATCGTGACCGTGCTGGTCGACGGACCATCCAAGAAAAACGAACAGGTTTACAGCGGCTACAGCGAGACCAACAAGCTGGTCAACTTCACCGCCGATCATGCCGAACCGGGCGATCTGGTTCAGGTGCGGATCACCGAGATCCATTCGTGGTCGCTGAACGGTGAAAAAATCGAACAACCGCAGCCGCAGGCTGCCTGAGCCCCAAAGACAACTGCCGTCGGAATTTCGCTGAATGAGACCGGCGGTTTTTGTTTGCTTTTTATCAGACCGCGGTCTTTTTTTAGTGAACGCCTTCTCCAGGCTGGAAGGCGATTCTGTTAAAAAGATTGAAATCCAGCCGGAGCTATGATATAGTTTACCCACGAAGCTATCCCTGTTGGGCCGTATCATGATTGACCAAAACCGCCTGGACAAGCGCTTTTCAACGATTGAAAGCGTTTTTCCTGCGCTGCGCGCGGTTGTCAGGGAACGTTGGACAGGGTATAATAAAGAAAACATCATAGGAGGAATTTTCATGGATCAAGTACGTCTGTTCGCTTTGGGCGGACTGGATGAAGACGGCAAAAACATGTATGTGGTTGAAGTCGGCGAATCCATTTTTGTCATTGAAGCGGGCTTAAAATATCCGGAATCCACCGATCAGTTGGGGATCGAGCGGATTATTCCGGACTTCAAATATTTAATTGAGAACCAACACCGGATTCAGGCGATTTTCATTTCGCATGGTCATGACGACGTCATGGCGGCGCTGCCGAATCTGCTTCGGCATGTCAAAGCACCGGTATATTCGACGCCGTTAACCGCGATGCTGATCGAGGAGATGCTGAAAAAGGAAGGACTGCGCGAGATTCGCGTGCACCGCGTCAAGCGCAATTCCAGCTTTAAGATCGCCGGAATTCCGATCCGCACCTTCGGCATGACCCAGTCGATCGCCGACGGCTTCGGCCTGTCGATCGAAACGCCGCAGGGTGCGATCGTCTACACGAGCGAATACATCGTCGACTACGATATTCATAACGACGCCTTTTCCTGCGATATCACCGCTTTGGCGGAGATTGGCAAGCGCGGCGTGCTGGCGTTGATGACCGAGTCGGTCGGCGCGGACCGCGAGGGCCATTCGGCGCCGCATCACCGGATCACGGAGTTTGTCGAACCGGCATTTGAAGACGCGGAAGGCCGGATTATCATTACGACTTATCATCAGAATTTATACCGCATCATCGAGATTATCGAGCTGGCGAACAAGTACAATCGCAAAGTGATTTTCTATGACGACGATCTGCGCGCGATTTTAAAAGCCGTCGAAAAGATGGGCTATTACCGCATGCCGATCGGTCTGGAAATCCCGAAAGCCAAGTTTACCAATGACTTGAAGGGCGTCGTGGTGATCGTGTCCGGTTCAGGCGATCACGTGTTCCGGCGGATGCACAAGGTCGCGCTGGGCGAAGACGCGATGCTGCGGCTGAACGGCCAGGATACCGTCGTCATTGCCTCGCCGGTGGTGCCGGGCACCGAACGCGAAGCGACGAATATGGAAAACGAACTGTATAAGGAAAACGTCCGCGTTGTGACGCTGGACCGGCGCAAGGTGTATTCCATGCACGCGTCGATCGAAGATCTGAAAATGATGCTTTACCTGTTTAAGCCGACCTATTACATGCCGATCAAGGGCGAATACCGCCAGCTGGTGTCCAACGCCAACATCGCGCTGAACATGGGGTATCACGCGGATAAGATCCTTGTGCTGGACAACGGGCAGATTGCCAAATTTGAAGACGGCATTCTGAAATCGACGGCGGATCAGCTGACGCTGGAAGACGTTTTGATCGACGGCAACGAGAATCTCGACGTCAGCGGCATGGTTTTGCGCGATCGGGAAATTTTATCCACCGACGGCGCGATCATCGTCGGCATCGTCGTCAATCACAAGACCAAGGAGGTCATCGGCGGACCGGATGTACAGAGCCGCGGCGTGATCTATCTGAAGGACGCCGATCACATCGTCAAGGAAATCGGCAACATTATCGAACGCACGGTCGAGGACGCCGTCAAGGAAAAACGCTATGAGAATATGGCGGTGCGGATGGAAGCCAAAGACCGGATCGTGAAATATGTCTTGAAGGAAACCGGCAAGCGGCCGATGATTTTACCGGCGATTGTCGAAATCAATGTCACGGAATAGGAGATGATGATCCGTGGCGAAAACGAAGCAGAAAAAGAAAAAAAGCAATAAGAATACCGTGGATTCGGAAATCCTGCGTTATGTGATCGCGTTGGCGGCGATCACCGTGACGCTGATCGCGGCGCTGCAGTTGGGCATCGTCGGTCAGTTTCTGACTACGATCACGCGGTATTTGTTCGGAACGTATTACGGAGTCGTCTACGGGCTGTGTTTACTCGGGGGGCTGGCTGTCTTGTTTGGACAGAAGTTTCCCGTTTTCTCCGTTAAGACGCTGATCGCGATCGGCGCGGTGTTGGTCGCGATGATTTTGTGGTCGGCGATTCCTCAGGATCCGCAGCTGAGCGGCTTTCAGGTGTTCAGCGAGTATCTTTCCCATACCGGCGAGCATTTCAGTTCGCCTTCAACCGTCGCGGCTCAGGGCGGCGTGCTGGGCGCGTTATTGTATTCGCTCAGCTCGCTGTTGTTTGCCCGCACCGGCACGGTGCTGGTGATTTTCGCGCTGCTGGCGCTGGCCGCGCTGCTGATGATCAAGACCGAGGTCTATGTGTCGCTGTGGCAGTCGCTCACCGGGGCTTTGCATCGTGAGAAAAAGACGAAGCCGAAGCGTTCCAAACGCGAAACGGAAAGCGATTCGCTGGAAGTGGCCGCGGAAGAGCGGAAGGTGATCGGCACGGTGGAGCTGGGCAAAAAGAAGAAGAAATCAATTTTCTTAACCCCGGATGACGAACCGGCGCCTGAAGAAGAGCTGCCGTCATCGGTCGTGAAGAAAGAAAAGAAAAAAGAGGAAAAAGAGAAACCGGCTGCGGAGGAGCTGCCGAAGGTGGTATCCGTGGGCAGCGGCGCGGGAGCGGTCGACTACAAGCTGCCGGCCTTGACGATGCTTGATGAAATTCAGGCCAAGTCACGCTCGGTGCTGAACCAGAACGCCGCGTCGATCAAAGGCAAGAAGCTGATCGAGGTGCTGGGCAATTTCGGTATCAACGCGCAGCTGGTCGCGACGCATATCGGCCCGGCGGTCACTAAATTTGAAATCCGTCCGGATTCCAACGTCAAGGTATCGAAGATCAACGCGATTTCCGATAACCTGAAAATGGAGCTGGCAGCCCGCGATATCCGGATTGAAGCGCCGATTCCCGGCCGCAACGCCGTCGGCATCGAAATTCCGAATGTCGAAACGACGCCGGTCAAGATGCTGGAGCTGATGCGTCAGCTGCCGGAGGATAAAAAAGACAAAAAGCTGCTTCTGGCGCTGGGCAAGGATTTAATGGGTAAAGGCATTTTCTGCCAACTGGACAAAATGCCGCATCTGTTGATCGCCGGCGCGACCGGCAGCGGCAAGTCGGTTTGTATGAATACGATCATCACCTCGCTGTTGATGCGGACTTCGCCGGATGAGGTAAAGCTGCTTTTAGTCGATCCGAAGAAGGTGGAATTCACGCCTTACCGCGAGATCCCGCATCTGATCGGTCCGGTGATTTCCGACGGCGCCGAGGCAGCCCGCGCGTTAAAGGTCATCGTCATGATGATGGAAAACCGCTACGAAGTCTTTGCGCAGGTCGGGGTGCGCAACATCGCCGGCTACAATGAGAAAATCGCCAAAGAACCGCAGCCGAACCTGCAGCCGATGCCGTTTATCGTCGTGATCATCGACGAATTGGCGGACTTGATGGCGGTGGCCGGCAAGGAAGTGGAAATGAGCATCCAGCGGATCACGCAGCTGGCGCGCGCCGCCGGCATTCATCTGATCGTCGCGACGCAGCGGCCCTCGACCGATGTCATCACCGGCATCATCAAGGCCAACATTCCAAGCCGGATCGCCTTCTCCGTTTCCAGTGGCATTGATTCCCGGACGATCCTCGATCATGTCGGAGCGGAACGGCTGCTGGGCAACGGCGATATGCTTTATTTCCCGATCGGCGAACCGAGTCCGGTGCGCTTGCAGGGTGTCTATGTTACCGACGAGGAGGTCAAGCGGATCACCGACTTTGTTTCCGCTCAGATGAAGCCGCGCTACGAGGACGCGTTTATCCGGCTGGAAGGGGTCGATAACAACGAGAGCACGGCTGTGGTCTCAGCCCAGGACGATCCGCTGTACGAGGAAGTGAAGGACTACGTCATCGAAACGCAGAAGGCGTCGACGTCGCTCTTGCAGCGAAGGTTCGGAATCGGATATAACCGCGCGGCCCGGCTGATCGACGTGCTGGAAGAACGCGGCATCATCGGTCCGGTTCAGGGCTCGAAGCCAAGAGATGTTTACATTAAAAAGAACGCTGAAGCGGACGCTGAGGAAGAAGATTGAAAAATCACATTGAAACCGGAATTGATTATTTTCTGAATCAAAACCGGTTTTTTTCCTGACTTGCCGGAATTGTCTGAAGAAAACCACGCCTTAAGTTGACAAATGGCATTTTAAAAGTCTAATATTATACTGTAAGCATAGCTTGCACAAAGCAATGGAGGGAAAGAAAATGAAAAAATTGCTGACCTTTGCTTTAGCGCTGCTGATGGTTGCCGGCTGTTCCAACAATGGCGGAGGAACGGCTACACCGACACCAAGCGCTGACGCAAACACAGACGGTGAAAACACCGGCTGCACGATTACCATCGGATTAGTTACCGACTTGGGCGGTATCGACGACAAGTCCTTCAACCAGGGTACTTGGGAAGGCGTAGTTAAATTCGCGGAAGACAACAAGATGAGCGAAGATTGCTACGGCTACCTGCAGTCCTCGGCGGACGCGGATTACATCCCGAATCTGAGCACCTTCGCGGATCAGAAGAAAGATCTGATCGAAGCTCCGGGCTTCCTGTTTGAAGATGCGATGAAAGAAGTTGCCGATCTGTATCCGGATCAGAAGTTCGTTATCATTGATACGGAAGTTGACAAACCAAACGTTGCTTCCGCAGTCTTTAAAGAGCAGCAGCCTTCTTATCTGGTCGGTGTTGCCGCAGCCATGAAGGCGAAAGAAGCGGGCAAGACGAAAGTCGGATTTATCGGCGGCGTTGAAAACCCGATCATCGAACGTTTTGAAGCGGGCTACAAGCAGGGTGTTGCCAGCGTCGATCCGGCGATCGAAGTGCTGACGGATTATGCCAACGCATTTGACGATCCGGGCAAAGGCTCGACCTTGGCTCAGAAGCAGTACAATGACGGCGCGTATGTTATTTTCCATGCAGCGGGCGCAACGGGCAACGGTCTGATTAAAGAAGCGAAGGACCGCCGTGAAGCTGGCGAAGACGTCTGGGCGATCGGCGTTGACTCCGACCAGTATGACGCAGGTCTGATGTCTGACGGCAAATCCGCAGTTCTGACTTCTGCGCTGAAGCGTGTGGATACAGCGGCTTACTATTTCGCAGAACAGGTCAAGAACGGCACATTCCAGGGTGGAACAATGGTCTTTGACGCAAGCAATGACGGCATCGGCTTCCCGAAGGAAAACCCGAACCTGTCTGATGAAATCGTCAAGGCGATGGAAGACGCGTTAGCGAAGATCAAGTCCGGCGAGATCGTCGTTGACGAAGCAGTTCAGAAATAAGCTGATTTTCAATTTGTGAGAGGAGAGCGCAGGCTCTCCTTTCTTTTTGACAAAAGTTGAACTCTTTCATGAAGGTTACAGGTCTCTGATCGGAAGAGGACTTTTGTCAGAAATCCAATCGGTTTTTATCCCAAACCGACGCGGCAGAAGAGAGAAAACAGGTGGAAAACGAGGAACTCTACCGTTGGTAGGTGTTCCTTTTGGCGTGCTGCGCTACAATGAAAACGATGAAAGCGAGGATAAAGTATGGATCAGATAAAAATCGGCGGCTTCATCGCTATCCGCAGAAAGGAAAAAGGCTGGACGCAAAGTCAGCTGGCCGAGGTCTTGGGGATTACCGATAAAGCGGTGTCGAAATGGGAAACGGGAGTTTCCCATAGTTAAAGATACCACACCCAATATCACAAACTCACGCTTAAA
>NZ_CFQZWI010000037.1:0-25967 GCF_986127675.1 Holdemania sp.
ACGACGCTCTTCCGATCTTGGCGAGGTCTTGCAAGGGCAGTGCGATCTGGCGGGCTTCTATCAGGAACTGGACGAAAAGATGGATCTGGTAAAGGATCAGCTGTTGGAACGTTACCGTGTTCAGTGCGCCCGCCGGGTCAAGAATTTCCCGTTCCTGATGGCGCAGGGCAACTGGCTGAATTCAGATCAGCTGGATATTGAAGATACGCTGGAATCGGTGCTGAAGCATGGCACATTGACGATCGGCTTCATCGGTCTGGCGGAATGTCTGAAAGCTTTGATCGGCAAGCATCATGGCGAAAGTGAGGACGCTCAGCAGCTGGGACTGACGATCGTCACCCGGATGCGTGAGCGCTGTGATCACTATACGAAGCAATACGGCTTGAATTTCTCTCTGATCGCGACTCCGGCGGAAGGTCTGTCGGGCCGGTTCATCAAGATGGATCAGGAAGAATACGGTAAGATCGAAGGGGTGACGGATAAGGAATACTACACGAATTCATTCCATGTCCCGGTTTACTATCCAACCGATTTCTACCACAAGTTGTCGGTGGAAGCCCCGTATCACGCTTTGACCAACGGCGGGCATATCTCTTATGTGGAGATGGACGGCGATCCGTCGACCAATCTGGCGGCGTTTGAGAAGGTCGTCCGGATGATGAAGGAGCTGGGGATCGGCTACGGGGCGATCAACCACCCGATCGACCGCGATCCGGTCTGCGGCTTTAACGGAATTATCAACGACGAATGCCCGTGCTGCGGAAGAACGGAGGACGGCGTGCCGTTTGAGCGGATCCGCCGGATCACCGGATATCTGGTCGGGACGCTGGACCGGTTTAACGATGCGAAGCGGGCGGAAGTCCGCGATCGCGTGAAGCATGGCTGAGCTGCGTTTATCCGCGCCGGTGCAGTTTGACAGTATTGTCGACGGCGAGGGTCTGCGGGCGGTCATCTGGACACAGGGCTGTCCGCATGGCTGCCCGGGCTGTCACAATCCCCAGACGCACCCGTTTGACGGGGGAACAAGCGTCGCATCCGAGATCCTTCTAAAACAGCTGAAGGCTCATTTCTATCTGGACGGCGTGACGTTTTCCGGAGGCGAGCCAATGGCACAGGCCGCGGCCTGCGGCGAATTGGCGCAGGCTGTGCATCAGCTGGGAATGAATGTGTGGTGCTATACCGGTTATACGTGGGAAGCGTTGATGGAAGCGAAGGATCCAGATCAAAGGGCGTTTTTGGAACAGATCGACGTCTTGATCGACGGGCCGTTTCTGCTTGCGCAGAAATCCCTGAATTTGCGGTTCCGGGGGTCGGCGAATCAGCGGCTGATCGACGTGCAGGCCAGCTTAAAAGCGCAGTGTGTTGTTTTAGCTGAGAAAAACTGAAATGAAAAGCGAAGCCTGAAGGAGAAGAAAGCGGGAGCGGATTTTCAACATCGCCCCGCTTTTGTCGATGCGGGAGTTGCATCCCTTGTCAGTTTGTGTATAATTACGATGGATAACGGTCGGGAGGATGAACATGCGGGATAAGATCCGGTTTGATGCTTATAAAGAATTAAAGATCGTCAATATTGAAAGTCTGTTTTTTGCTTTTCTGCTTGGGTTTACGCTCGTTGACAACGGTCTGTCGCCGATCGCGGGCGTGGCGGCCGGGCTGGTTTTGATTCTGGTCATTAAATTACTGTTCCGGTTTAAAATCGGATATTTTCTGGTATCCATAGTATTCAGCGGATTCTGGGCGATAGCGTTTGGTTCAGGCTGGCTGCGGGATGGGAACTGGCTGATCGGCGGCGGTCTGGCATTGGGCATTTTTGCGGCGTGCCTGTACGGGCATAAATTAAATTATGAGGAAGAAAAAAATCGCGAGGACGACTAAGAACAAGGCGGTGTTTCGTGGTGAAAAGGTCCCTGCGGGCAAGGCTGCCGCAGGTTTTTTTGTGGAAAGTTCCAGCGGGTTATGAAGAAAGCAAAGAGAGTATTTCAGGTTTGTCCTGTACTTCGCTGAGCATTTTGATCTGATTTCTAACAGCGCATATTTGATTTCAAAGGTTTCCTTCATCATCGAAGAAATTCCCCTTTTGTGCCCTATTGGACTAAAATGGAAAAAGAAAATATAGGGAATAATGAAATAATATCTAGGTAATATATCGAAGGAATGTCAGGAGCCGCGTCCCGCTGGTTTTCATTCGGGAGTTATGATATAGTTACAATGTATAAACAAATTGTGGAAATTCAAGTTGAACCATGCGGTCAAATTTGGTTTTTCGAGGCAGTCTGCGGCGAATATCCCGCGGGAAAACGGAGGAACTTATGAAAGAAATGCCGAAGTATAAAATTATTGAAAATTACATCATTGACCGGATCCAGTCCGGTGATTTAAAGCCGGGCGATCAGATCGAAACTGAAAAACAGCTGAGCGAAAAGTTTGATATCGGCCGGTTGACCGTCAACAAAGCTCTGATTAACCTGGCTCAGGAGGGCTATATCGAACGCACGGCCGGCAAGGGGTCGTTCGTGCTGCCGCGGATGGTGACCAAAAGCATCAGTCAGGGCGGCAGCTTTACCGACGATATGGCTTCGGTCGGCATGAAGGCTGGTTCGCAGCTGATCGAATACAAGGTTTATAAAGCGGCGGACGTCCCGGAAGTCGCGGAATATCTGGAGCTGGCGGATGATGAACTGATCCATTACTTCGTGCGGCTGCGGACCGGGGATGGGGAACCGATCGCGTTGAGCTATACTTACATTTCCGCCAAGATCGTTCCGGCGATCAACGTCAAGGCGCTGGAAGGCTCATTAACGGAATATCTCCATTCCGTCGGCGTTTACCGCGGCGGCGCGCTGCATAAGATGTCGGCGCATCTGCCCAGCGAGTCGCAGAAAAAGCTGCTCGGCGTCGGCAATGTCGCGTTGCTTTTAAACGAGCATATCACCTATGACGAACAGCGGCGCCCGTATGAATACATCAAAACCTACTACATCAGCAGCCAATATGCCTATACCTTCAGGACAGGATTTCTTGCGGAGCGTTAAAAAAAGTAGTAAAACTGTCCATTCTCCTCTTGAGATCTTTTTAAAATAGTATATAATGAAGTCGTAAATGTATATATAAATACAGATACACATTATTCCTCAGAAAACTTGCTGGTCACAATGTTTGCGCTGGAAAATCTCAAGGAGGACAAGAGAATGAAAAAATGGATGGTTGACTGCGTGCTGGAAACCCCGGCGACCGCTGAAGCAATGTTCAAAAACAAGGACGCCCTGGTCGGCAAGCTTGTCGATCTGTTTTTGGCGAAGGATTACAAGAAGATCGTCATGGTCGCTTCCGGTTCTTCCTACAACATCGCCAACTGCTCGAGGTATGCGATCCAGAACTATCTGGGCGTCAAGGTTGATCTGATCAACTCCGTCACCTATGCCAAATATGATTATAAGTTCCATGAAAACGCGCTGGTCATCTGTATGTCGCAGAGCGGCAAGAGCACCAACACGATTGAAGCCGTCGTCAAGGCAAAGGAATGCGGCAACGACGTCGTCGCGATTTCCATGGTTCCAAACAGCCCGATCACGCGGTATTGCGATACCGTGCTGGAATACGGTTCCTATGGCCCGGGTGACGATGTATTTGTCTGCCGCGGCGTTCCGACGTCCACGCTTTACTTCATTTTGTTTGCGTTGGAAGCTGGCGTGAAAAAGGGGACGTATCCGAAAGACAGCTATAAAAAACGCATGAAGGAAATCGAAACGATCATCCATGAAATGCCGCGGATCCACGAAAAGATCAATCAATGGTATGATGCGAACAAGGAAGAACTGTGGTCGATGAAACGGGCGATGACCGTTGGGATCGGTCCGAGCTTTGGCCCGGCGATCGAAGGTGCGCTGAAAATGGAAGAAACGATCGGGATTCCGTCCAACGCCTATGAAACGGAAGAGTTCCTGCATGGTCCGGTCTATGAAATTAAAAAGGACAACGCTGTTTTCCTGCTGGACATGGACGATACGATGCACGATCGCGTGATGATGATTTACGAAGGTCTGCATCAGCTGACCGACCGTGTTTATCTGATCACCCGGCATCCGGGCAACAGTGATAAGCGGGTCATGACGATTGACGTCGATGCCTGCAGCCTGCTTCTGCCGATGTTGTTTGTCATGCCATTCCAGATTTTATCCAGCCGGATCTGTGACGATTGCCGGATCAGTGCGATCACCGTGTATAACTACCGCTTTTCCCAGGCGATTAAAACCAAGGCGAATTGACGCCTGAAGACATCCTTCCCTTTCTTTTCAGAAGCCGCAGCCCGGCTTCTTTTTTTATCGGGTTCAAGCCTTGCCAATCTGAAAAATATTTTGTAGTTCGATTTACAATGAAAATAACTCTTGCCAAATGCTGGAATTTAATGGTAGAATCATTTCTGTTTGAAATTCAAAATATTTGGAGGAGCTATGAAAAAGATATTGAAAAGAATCGGGATCGGTCTGCTTGCGGCGGTTGTTCTGCTTGCGGCCGGGTTGGGATGGATGTTTCGAAAAGAGATTCAGACGTTGAATTCGATCCGGAAAGTGGACGATTACGGAATGTATCAGATCGAGTACAGCGCGGATTACGGACTGGATCAGCTGGTGGCATCCGGCGGTGCGTCCAGCGATTCCGAGCTGGTTTCTTATGTGGCTGGGAATTTATTGAAGGGCCTGCCGCTGAAATTCAACATTCCGGATTTCGGATGCAGCACGTTTCAGGCGCAGAATGAGGATGAAGACTGGTTGTTCGGCCGGAATTACGATCTGAACTATGTTCCGAGCATGATCGTTAAATCCAATCCGGATCAGGGTTATGCTTCAATCTCCATCGCGAACATCTCAGTTCTGGGCTACAACGAGGAAAAGCAGCCGGACAGCTTCCTGTCGTCGATCATGAGTCTGGCCGCGCCGTATGTCATGATGGATGGCATGAACGAGATGGGCTTTTCGATCGGCGTGTTGCTGATCCGCGGCGTGGAGCCGACCCATCAGGAAACGGACAAGCTGGACTTGACGACGACGTCCGCAATGCGCTGGCTGCTGGACAAAGCGGCGACGGTCGAGGAAGCGATCGGCATGCTGGAAAACATGGAAGCGATCGGCATGCTGGAAAACATGGATATGCACGCTTCGGCCAACGCTTCCTATCACTTCCAGATGGCCGATGCGCAAGGCGACAGTGCGGTCATCGAATATATCGACAACCAGCTGCGCGTCATCCGTAAGGAAGACGGCGAGTTCCAGATGCTGACAAACTTTCTGATCAGCGAGGATGTTTACGGCTTTGGCAAGGGACAGGACCGGTATGCGATTCTGGCGGATACGCTGCAGGAAAACAACGGCATTTTATCGGAGAATGAAGCGATGTCCTTATTGGAAGCCGTCAGTCAGAATAAGGTGAACGAGGAAACCGGCGCACTGACCGCAACCCAGTGGTCTGTCGTTTACAACAACACGCAAAAGACCGCGAAGATCGTAGCCGGCGGCCAGTTCGGCAAAGTCATCGAGATTTCGCTGGGACAATAACAACGGGAAAATCTTTCGCTGAGGCAGTGATGAAAATCACTGCTTTTTTTGTTTGGAAAAGTGGAAAGAGAGCAGTTTTCCGACGCAAAAAGCACACTTATTTTGACTATTCTATAAAGCCGGGATTTCTTTGAAAATCATGCGGATTTATCCTTTAACTTGATTATAGGATGGAAAAAAACAGTTTGTCAATAAAAGTGTACCTATTGTTACAGTTAAAATTAACGGATTTATATATTGTTAATTATTTTAAATATCTACGAAAATATAAAATGAAATTCTATGAAATGCTATAAATATATAGACAATATAAATTGATTATGCTATATTAAGTTTACAAAAATGATATCGCTTACCAGGAGGAATCGAATATGAAACATATCGTTTTACTGACTCACGGCCATTTGTGCGAAGGCTTCGCTTCTGCACTGCAGGTCATTTCCGGCTCAGACAATCCGCTGACGCTGCTCTGCATGGAAGCTCAGGACTCACCGGATACGATGCACAGCCGGGTTCGTCAGGTTCTTGAGCGCTTTCCGGCGGCGGATCCGGTCATTCTGATGACGGATATCCCCGTTGGCAGCACGACGCAGATCGCGATTCCGTTTCTGGAAGACTACGCCAACCTCTACATTGTGACAGGCTTGAATTTGGGCCTGCTGCTGGAGGTGGCGCTGAATCCGATGGAAGACGATGTCAGCACGATCCTGCGGGAAGCGGTTGAAGCCAGTCGCCAAACATTACTGTTCATCAATGACCAGCTGGACAGCAATGAGGAATAAAAAAGAAAGGGAGATGTTTCCATGATTAAACTTCTCAGAATTGATGATCGTTTGATCCACGGGCAGGTCGCTGTCTATTGGGTCAATGCGACCGGCGCGGACACGATTGTCATCGCCAACGACAAGCACGCTACCAACGCCATGCTTAAGATGTCCTTAACCGTCGGGAAGCCGGCCGGCTCCAAAATGGAGGTGCTGACCGTAGCCAAAGCGGTGGACTATCTCAACAACGCCGCCCATGCCAAGCGTAAAATCTTATTGATCTGCGGCAGCTGCGAAGACGCGGCAACGCTGTGCGCCGGGGCGGCGGAAATTAAGGAAGTCGATTTAGGGGGGATCCGGTTCGCAGAGGGACGCACCTCGATTTCCAATCAGGTCTTCTTAGTCGAGGACGATCTGCGGCATCTGGATGCGATCGCCAGGCAAGGCGGAACGGTTTACATTCAGGAAGCCCCGTCAAAGCCGAAGATCCCGCTGTCTGAAATTCATTCCATATTTGAAAAAAATAAAAAGTAAAAACACTCGGAAAGGGGAAAAATTATGTTTTTAATCCAGTGTATCCTGGTATCCATGGTGCATGTCCTGAGTATTCTCGACGGCCGGATTCTGGGTCAGAATTTATTGAACACACCGATCGTGGAAGCCACGTTAGTCGGTCTGATCTGCGGCGACGTCCAGACGGGTTTAGTCATGGGCGCGACCTTACAGCTGATCTTCATGGGGTTTGTCGGCATCGGCGTCACCTCGCTGCCAAACTCCTCCGCCGGCACGATTCTGGCGGTGGCCTTCGCGATCATGTCGCATCTTTCGGCGGATTCCGCGATTGCGCTGTCCATGCCGATCGCACTGTTATTCCAGCCCTGCGGCATCATCCCGCGGATCATCAACAACATCTGGAATCCAAAGTGCGACGCGGCGGCGGAGCGCGGCGACTTCAAGGCGATTGAACGGTATTACTGGCTGGGCGTTGTCGTCTTTGCCATCATCTATTTTGTTCCGATGTTCTTAGCGCTGTACTTCGGCTCCGGCGCGGTGGAAACGATTATCAACTTCATTCCGGAAGTTGTGATGAACGGACTGACCAAGGCTTCCAGCGTGCTGCCGGCCTTAGGTATCGCTTTATTGATGAATTACATCATGGATAAGGACGCGACGCCGTTTATCTTCCTGGGCTTCATCTTAGCCGCGTTTTTGGGCGTCAGTTCCCTGGGCGTCGCGGGCTTGGGCGCTGTGATCGCTGTGGTTTATTATAATATGGTTCAGAGAAAGGCTAACGAGTAAAGGGGGAAGCCACGATGACAACTGGAAAAATGGAAAAGAAAGAATTCATGAGCGGTTTCTGGCGTTCCTGCTGCCTGCAGGGCTGCTTCAATTATGAACGTCAGCAGGGTTTGGGCTTCGGCTACGCGATGATTCCGCATCTGCGCCGGATTTACAAGGATGATCCGGAAGGCTTTAAGGAAGCGATGAAACGGCACTTAGTTTTCTACAACATCACGCCGCAGTGCACGACGTTCGTTCAGGGCATCGCCGTCGCGATGGAAGAAGAGGCGGCCTCCAATCCGGACTTCGACGCCTCTTCGATCAACGCCATCAAGACCGCGCTGATGGGACCGCTCTCCGGCATCGGCGATTCGATTTTCTGGGGTACGCTCAGAACGATCGGCCTGGGCGTCGGGATTTCCTTCTGCATGCAGGGCAACATCCTCGGTCCGATTTTGTTCCTTCTGATTCACAACATTCCGCATTGGTTTGTACGGTATAAAGGTCTGCAGGTCGGCTATGAGCAGGGCTTGTCGTTTATGGAAAATGCAACGGAAGGCGGCATGCTGGAAACCTTCTCGATGGCGGCGAAAATGCTAGGCGCTACGGTTGTCGGCTGCATGATCGCGACGATGATCAACTTTACCACGACGATCACGTTGAACATGGGCAACCATCAGACCTTGGCGATCCAGTCGATCTTTGATGAAATCGCCCCGAAGCTGCTGCCGTTATTGCTGGCCTTCGGCTGCTTCGCACTGATCCGCAAGGGTAAGAAGACCACGACCGTCATGCTGCTGTTGTTCTTGCTGGGCTTCGTGCTGGCCTTCCTGGAAGGGCTGCCGATGTTCGCACCGATGGTTTAAGAAAGAAGCTTGACGCAAAGTCCGCGGGTAGAACACTGCGGGGTAAAAATAAAGGAAAAGGCTCCTTGTCGGACTTGCCGCGGGAGCCTTTCGCTTAGAAAAGAGGGAAAGTCATGATTGATTTACGCAGCGATACCGTCACGCAGCCTTCGCCGGCGATGCGCCGGGCAATGGCGGAAGCGGTCGTCGGGGATGATGTGTACAGGGATGACCCGACGGTCCAAAAGCTGGAACAGCGGGCTGCCGCGCTTATGGGAAAGGAAGCCGGTCTGTTTGTCAGCAGCGGCACTTTGGGCAACCTGCTGGCCCTCATGAGCCAGACAGAACGAGGCGATGAAATCATTGCCGGCCGGCACAGCCACATCGTTACGCATGAAGTCGGCGGAGCGGCGCAGATCGCTCAGGTGATGGTGCATCCGCTCGATCATCCGCAGGATTGGATTGAAGCGGATGCAATACGCAATGCCGTACACAGCGAAGATATCCATGAGCCGCGAACACGCTTAGTTTGTCTGGAAAACGCGCTGTCAAACGGCGGGGTTGTACCGCTGCCGGTTCTGCGTTCTGCCTATGCCGCCGCCAAAGCGCTGGGACTGCGCGTTCATCTGGACGGTGCGCGGGTCTTAAACGCCGCTTTAGCCAGCGGCTGCTCTGTTCAAAGGATTGCGGACTGCGCGGATACAGTGACATTCTGCCTGTCCAAAGGACTGGCGGCGCCGGTCGGATCGGTTTTAACCGGGGATCAGGCCTTCATTGAAAGAGCGCGGCGCAACCGCAAACTGCTGGGCGGCGGGCTGCGGCAGGCTGGAATTCTGGCTGCGGCCGGACTGGTGGCCCTGGATTCGATGACAGAGCGATTGGCGGAGGATCATGCCCACGCGAAGCTGTTAGGAGAATTATTAGCGGCGATTGATGGAATTTCCGTGAAAACGGAACGGATTCAGGTCAATATGGTGTTCTTTAAAGTCGATCGTGAAAGGCGGACCCCGGAGGATTTTCTGAACAAATTGAAAGAAAAAGGAATTTTAACGAATCCGGACGATCATGGACTGTTCCGCTTTGTCACACATTATGGTATCATGGAAAGCGACGTCCGGGCTGCGGCGCAGGTAGTCCGGGAAATCATGGAGGGATAGAATGACAAAGTTAAAAGCGGTGATGTTTGACATGGATGGGGTTTTGATCGACAGTGAGCGGCTGAGCTTGTCGATGTGGGAAAAGGTGAACGAAGCGCGGGGGCACGTCTTCGACGTTTCCGTCATGACAAACATGATGGGCGGTTCGCAGCAGGAGAACTTTGAACGATTCGGGCATCTGCTTCCGCCGATGGAAGTGTACGAAGCGATGTGGCAGGAGAAGAAACAGATGACGGACGCCTGGATTGAGGCTAACGGCATGCCGCTGCGGCCGGGAGTGAAGGAAATTCTGGCGGCATTAAAAGAAAACGGCATCCGGCGCCTGATCGTTTCCTCGACACCGCGCGAATATGCGTTGTATCTGTTGGAAAAAGCAGGATTAACCGGCTGTTATGACAACGGGATTTTCGGCGATGAAGCCGGCCGGCGCAAGCCGCATCCGGATCTGTATAACAAGATGATGGAGATGGAGGGGCTGCGGCCAGAGGAATGCATTATCGTGGAAGACTCCGCCAACGGCGTCAAGGCGGGCTATGCCGCGGGCGTGCGGGTGTTCGCGGTTCCCGATACCGCTTGTCTGGAACAATTCCGCGGCCGGGAAGCCTACGCAATCGTTGATTCCATGGACGATGTGCGGCGCTGGGCGCTGGAACAGACAGCCGCATAATCGCGGAGAATTCCAGCTAGAACAGACAATCTGATCTGTTGAAATCAAGCAAAAAGAAAAAGACGGCGATTAAAATGAACGCTTCTTCTCCGGATCTTTTATTCGGAGCGGTTCACTTTCGTTTCCGTCTTTTTTTCTGTTTCTGCCTTTCTGCTCTTTCCGCTGCGACCAGTTTCCTCGCAATTTTATGCGCGGGAGCTTACGGTGTGGGATCTTTTCAAGCTTAACGGATCTGGATCAGTCTTGCCTCATAAGGCCGCAATAGCCGTGGCTGAGGATCGGCGTAGGAATCCATCAGAACCCGGCCTTCCGTCTTGAGGTCAAAGCGGGCTGGGGAGCCGCTGAGGTTGATCAGAATCAAAAATTCTGCCTGTTCGTCAGAACGTTGATAAGCGAGAATTTGTTTGTGATGAACCAAAACCGGTTTCATCGCTCCGGTGTTGAAGGCTGAATACGCTTTGCGCAGAGCGATAACCTGTTTATACCAGCGATTGATGCTCGTCTCTGAAACCAGATCAGATTTCAGGTTGATCTGCTTATAATTGGGATTCACCTTGATCCAGGGCTGATGATCGCTGAAGCCGGCATATTCACTGTCATCCCACTGCACCGGCGTGCGGGCGTGATCGCGGGTCATGCGCTGCACGATCTTTCTGGCGATGACCTTGGGCAGATGCATCATCGTCTGCAAGGTGTCGTAAATATTGATCGCTTCATAATCCCGCCATTCATCCTGTTCCAGATGACAGTTGGTCATGCCGATCTCCTCGCCCTGATACACCAGCGGCGTTCCTCTTAACGTCAGGTTCATCAAAGCGAATGCCTTCGCGCTTTCAACGCGGTATTGCCTGTCGTTGCCGAAACGGGAGATCGAGCGGGGCTGGTCATGATTGTTCATGTAGTTGGCAACCCAGTAATTTCGTTTCTGGCTGTCGGTCTGCCATCGGAAAATAATCGACTTGAAGCCGGGAATCGTCCAGTGATACAGCTTGCGGAAATCATATTTGCCTAACGGTCCGCAGTCCTGCAGATGCAGATCAAACACGATCATCATGTTCAACTCGCCGCGTTGTTCACCGGCATACAGCGCGCACGCGTCGTTGTCCGCCATCATGCCTTCGCCGATCGTGATGAAATCATAATCGTCCGCCAGCTTCCCGATCAGTTCCTGAATGTAAGCGTGGGATTGCGGCAGATTGGTCATGAACTCTTTGGCAAACTGATAACCCTTCTTTTCCGGATGCCAGCTCGGCAATCCCGGCTGCTTGGCGATCGTGTTGATGACGTCCATGCGGAAGCCGCTGACGCCTTTGTCCAGCCAGAACCGCATGACGTTGGCAATTTCTTCGCGGACCCGCGGATTTTCCCAGTTGAGATCACACTGATGCGGCGTGAAGGTGGTCAGATACCAGCTGTGCGGCTTCAGCGGATCCTTTGTCCATGCGCTGCCGCCGAACATGCTGATCCAGTTGTTTGGTTCCTTGTCGTTGACGCCTTCGCGGAAGTAGTAACAATCCCGGTATGGACTGTTCGGATCGTTTAAGCAGGCCTGAAACCAGGGATGCTGATCGCTGGTGTGATTTGCGACTAGATCCATCACGATCCCCATGCCCCGTTTCTTGCATTCTGCCAACAGTGCGTCAAAATCTGCCATCGTTCCAAAATCGGGATGGATATTGTAATAATCGCTGATGTCATAGCCAAAGTCGGTGTTGGGGGAACAATACACCGGCGAGAGCCAGATCAGATCCACACCCAGATCCTGCAGATGATCCAGCCGGCGCAGGATGCCCTTGAGATCCCCGATTCCGTCATGATTGGAATCCTGGAATGAACGCGGCCAGATCTGATAAATAATTTTATTTTTGTAATCCATCATATCACCCCTGTCATTGTATCATAATGTTCGGGTAAAAGCTCTGGATTTCCATAACGAGGGAGGTTCTTAAGATGGTGCAGAACAGCCCTGACGAAGTCTTCGATCTACGTTTGAGGATATCGTTGAAAGTCAGGAAAGTCAAAAGGAATAAGAAGGAATCAAGGCAATAAGAAAAACGGGGGAAGACTGGAAAAAAGAAAGTTGGTTGGGGAAAGCAGGACTTTTTACAGTTGTTGAAGTACGTTTTAAGTTTGAGTACAGGCTGCGGAAACTTCCGTTTTTAAGTTTCGGAAGACAAACTGCGGAATCTTCTGTTCTACAATATTTCGCCGTTGGTTTCAATCACCCGTTTGTAATAGGCGAAGGAGTCCTTTTCATAGCGGTTGAGCGTGCCCTGACCCGCGTCGTCGACATCGACATAGATGAAGCCGTAACGCTTGGAAATCTGGCCGGTGGAACAGCTGATCAGATCAATGCAGCCCCATGGAGTGTAGCCGAAAACCTGAACGCCGTCCAGGACAATCGCATCCTTGATCGCCTGGATGTGCTGGCGCAGATAGTCGATGCGGTAAGGATCATGAACCGTATGATCGGCATTCAGCACGTCCGCCGCACCCAGTCCGTTCTCCGCAATAAACAACGGCTTGTGATAGCGGTCATAAAACAGGTTCAGCGTGTAGCGCAGTCCGATCGGATCGATCTGCCAGCCCCATTCGCTCTTTTTCAAATGCGGGTTGAAGATAAAGCTGCCCATGTTGCCGGCAGTGCGCTGCATCGCTTCATCCTGAGCAGCCGCGACGCTGGTCTGGTAATAGCTGAAGGCCATGAAGTCGCAGCAGCCTCCGCTTAAAATTTCCGCGTCACCCGGCTGGATCGGCAGGTGGATGCCTTCCTGCTGCAGCTGGATGAGCTTGTATTCCGGCAGGAAGCCGCGCATCTGGACGTCTGGATAGTAAGTATCGCGCTGCTGGTTTTGTTTCAGTGCAGCCAGGTTGTCCTCCGGCTTGCAGGAATAAGGATAGGCCGGAGACACGCCGATCATGCAGCCCATCTGAAACTGCGGATAGTGGTCGTGTGCGAAACGGACAACCTGCGCGCTGGCCAGCAGCTGGTGATAGCTGGCCGCTTCGATGAGACGGCGGTCCTTTGAGAAGACGCCGGCATTGATAAAACTGCTGTGAACGACAGAATTCAGCTCGTTGAACGTCAGCCAGTATTTGACTTTATGCTGGTATCGCTCAAACACGGTTTTCACGTAACGGATGTAACAGTCGATCACCCGCCGATCGGCGAAGCCATTGTATTTTAATGTCAGCGCCAGCGGCATTTCATAATGCGAAAGCGTGACGATCGGTTCGATGCCGTACTTCAGACACTCGTCGAAGACGTTGTCATAAAACCGCAGGCCGGCCTCGTTGGGTTCGGTCTCCTCGCCCTGGGGATAAATCCGCGTCCACGCGATCGACATCCGGTAACATTTGAAGCCCATTTTGGCAAACAGCGCCAGATCTTCTTTGTAACGATGATAATGGTCAATCGCCTGATGATTCGGATAGTATTCCTCTTCAAGCAATGCCGGGATTCCTTCCTCGGGATAAGTATTCATTTTAAACGCTATCGCCGCGCCTTCCTGATCGCCGCTGCGGTAGGTCACGCCGCGCATCTTCGCGATGTGTTTTTTCATTTCTTCCGGCACATCGGGCAGCGCCGCCGTGTGTTTAGCCAGTCCGCCGCAGGTCAGAACATCGGCGATGCTGATGCCCTTGCCATCCTCGTTCCACGCGCCCTCGCATTGGTTCGCCGCCGTCGCGCCGCCCCATAAGAAATCTTCGGGAAATCCAGTCATATTCTTTACCTTCCTTTTCTTTTTAAAAAGGATGCGTCGCCACATCCTTGGTTTGTCAGCTATTTGGAAACGGTGATAGCTTCGGCGTCACTTTCCCCCTGTTCTTCCTTCATCGCCGCCTTTTCCGCGATTTTGAAGAACGGAAAGAAGATTGCGACGGAAACCGCCACCAGAATCAATCCCCAGATCAACCCAGAAATCGAATTGGTCGCCATCCAGAAATAGATCGGGGTCGGGATGACGTTGGACAGCGCGACGCCGGTCATCGGTGCGACCAGGCCCATCCGCATGACCATTGACGTCAACATGACGCAGATTCCCGGGCACAGGACGCAGGGCAATGCCATGATCGGATTCAGGATGATCGGGAACCCGAACATTACCGGTTCGGTAATGTTGAAGATCGAAGTTGCGATGGACAGCTGGCCCAGACTCTTGTATTGCTTCGCTTTCGAGAACAGCAGCAGGATCGTCAGACCGAGAATCCCGACGTTGGTGATCGGCGTCAGCATTGCCCATTCCAGATATGGAGCCGCTTCCCCGGCCGCAAAGGCCGCCATGTTCGCCTGCGTTGCCGCGGAACGAATCGAGCCCAGCGTCGCGTAGGTCAGCATATCGCCATGGATGCCGAACATCCACAACAGCTTGCCGGACATCAGATACAAGGCCGCGCCGATCGGATTGGCGCCGATCCCCATCAGCGGTTTCTGCAGCATCGTGTAGATAAAGCTCTGCATCGTGCCGTAAGCCGTCTGCGCAAAGCCCATGCGGACCGCCATAAACAGAATGAAGACTAGTCCGGCCGGAATCATCGTTTCAAACATGCCGGCGACGGAAGGCGGGATGGAATCCGGCATTTTGATCTTGATGTTTTTCTCTAACAGGAAGACGTAAAGCCGCGCGCCGATCAGGCCGCAGATCATCGCGACGAAGATTCCCTGCGAACCCAGGACGCTTAAAGAAAGAACGTTGCTGGCAAGACCGGTGATTGTTTCTCCGGCTTCGTTGACCAGGCTGACCGCCGCTTCAAACGGCGTGACGATCATGAACGAGCCGAATGCGACCATCGCTGCCGGCAGCGGCCGCTGACCGAATGATTTCGCCGTTTCGTAGCCGACGCACAGGACGACCATGATGGCGTAGAGATTGGAGACCATGTTGATCGGAATCGAAAGGATGTTGCCGAACCCGCTGGTTGTCAGAAAGGTCTGCCAGGGGCCGATCGGAATCGATTTGACCAGGGAAAAGAGCGACGCGCCGATGGAGAAGGCGGCGATGCCCATGAAGGCGTTCATGATGATTTTCACATAGCGCAGCTGTGCAAATTTCATAGCTTTCTCAGTGATTTTATCCAGTTTACTCATTGTTTTCTCCTCTATTGATTCAGAAGGGCTTACTCCCCCATCAGCTTTTGCGCGGCGGCTAAGACCTTGGCGCCGTCCAGCCTCCCGTAGGCAACCATGTCGATGACGTCGACCGGCAGATCCGGGCATTGTTTCCGAACGTTGTCCAGCTCATAGCGGACCTGCGGTCCGATCAGGATGCAGTCGGCGGTTTCCGCGGCGGTTTTCGCCTGGCTGACCGACGAAGCGCTGATCGTGCATTCGTAGCCGGACGCTTTCGCGGCGGCGCGCATTTTGTTCATCAGCATGCCGGTTGACATGCCCTGGGCGCAAAGCAGAACGATATTTTTCATAGTTTACTCCTCTTACAGTATTCTTTGTGGTTTAAGCGGCGGTGCGGATCATTTCGATCATCTCCGCGGCCAGATCTTTTACGGTCATGGCATTCATCACGTGATCCTGCGCGTGGATCATCAGTAAGGAAAGCGGGACCGGGCTGCCGTTGGTTTCCGCAAAGATCAGACCGGTTTGACATTGGTGCGCATCCACCATTTTTTTATCGCATTCGATCATCAGCGCGTCCGCTTCGTCAAAGTGTCCGGCACGAGCGGCGCGGATCGCCTGAATCGCCAGGCTGCGGGCGTCGCCGGCCGCGGTAATCAGCCGCATGATCGTCAGTTCCATTTCATTTTCCATTTCCTAAGCTCCTTTCCGTGTTGGGATCAAATCCGTCCGTTCCTTCTCTGCAGCGAAGGCCGGACCGGACTTCCGGTTGACAAATTCAGTCTAGCATGACTTTTTCAGCAACTCCAACCGGAATGTTGCCGGGAAAGCTGCGGTATTTTTTGAAAGATCATCGCCGCCACGCTTCCTTCAGACAGTCCATCAGACAACTGAAGGTGCGGTGCGCAACCGTTTTTTCGACCAGCTCGATTTCGGAAAGATAATTGGTAATCGTGCGGTAAAATGCTTCCGCATCAGGATCCTGTTCAGCCAGCGAGATCAGAAAGACAACCTGAACGTCGTGATGTCCCCAGAAGACAGGCTGTTCCAGGATTGCCGCCATCACAAACTTGCCGTTGCCCAGAATCTGACTGGGATGCGGAATCGCCACGCGATTGCCAAAGTCGGTTTGTCCCATTTCTTCCCGCTGCATGACCAGTTCGAAAAAATTATCTGGTACGGACCGATAACGATTGACCGCCTGACAGATCGCCGTCAGCGCCTGTTCTTTGGTCTGCGCTTTCACGCAGGGCAGAAACAGCCGGCTGTCAAAATAACGATAGAGGAAACGATCGTCGCTCTTTTCAAAGATTTTCTGGCAGCTGTTGATTTCCTTATCGCTTAACAGCAGAGAAACTTCGTAGACCGGTACCGGCAGGGAAATATTGAGCGGCACAGTCGTGAAAACAAAGTCGATCTGCAAGCCTTTGAAATCCAGCTCTTCCAGATCGAAGACCGTGGCTTCGACGATCCGGTTGATGTACTTGCCGAAGGCTCGTTTATAATTGTAAAGAAACAGCTGCGAGGTCCCCCGCCCGGACACGCACACAACCACGATGTTATAGCGGCGTGAGGGCCGGTCGCGCTGTTCCATCGCCAAAGCGAACAGCACGGCCAGATAGGCGATTTCATCCTCCGGCATCGCTTTGCCATAATGGCTCGACAGCACAGAGCAGGCGCAGACCGCAACGGTATAGGCGAACGCGTATTGCCGCTGGATTTGAGCGAGGATCGGATTTTTCAGCGGGATGTTGTAGCGCATGCGGATATCCAGCGGCACCATGTGCTGGTTGAGGGAAACGCGCAGTTCCAGATTATCGCGGAAATCAAGAAGCATGCCTTCGTAAACGGCGTTGAGCATCTTTAAGACAAGTTCGTCGATCTGTGCGCTGATGACGAGATTGCTTCCGTATTTCCCCTGTGAATCCGAGCTGGCTTTGCCGCTGATATGCAGCGCGATATACAGCTGTTCGTCTTCCGAATACGTCACGCCCAGCTGCTTTCGGATCGCCTCGCACACCGCTTTCGCCGTCTGCAGAATTTGTTCGCCGACTAACTGACGCATTTCTGAGCGCGCGCTGTTGGAGTAGATCATTGGCTGATGACTGCGGATCCGTTGATTGGCAATGACCAGGTGGACGATCAAATTCTCAAAGGAAGTTTCCGAGATTCGGATGTGATGGACGCGGAAGACTGCGCTGAGAATTTCAAAGAGGATCTGGCCGTCTGCTTTCTGGGGCGGGCTTGTGAAGCTCATGTTGTTTTTATACAGGCAGTTGGCGATGCACAGCCGGCGGTTGAACTCGCTGCCTTCAACACGGATTCCATAATTCGGACGGCGGCTGATCGTCAGATGATACAGATTCAGAATTGCTTCCACCTGTTTCAGATCGGCGGTGACCGTATTGCGCGAAACGTAGATCATCTGGCTCAGTTCCTCCAACTTGACATAGTCCGGATGATATAACAGATACCCTAATAGAAAATCTACCCGTTGGGCGAAGGTGGAAGGAATGTGCGTTTGCGGCGTTTCCTTCAGCCAGCGATGCAAAGCGTCGTCATTTGTAATCCTGAGCTGATATCCGATGCCGGGTTTGGCGATCAGCTGCGCGCCGTGTTCATCCAGGACTTCCGCCAGAAGCTTTAACCGCGAGCGCACGGTTTTTTCACTGAGATGCATTGCGGCGGCAAGCTGAGCGGAAGTGATCGGCTGGTCGGTTTTTAACAACGCGAATAATCGTTTCATTTCCGGTTCCATGGAACTGTCCCCCTTTTCGTGATGCTGAACTTTCAATTTTAAAATAACATTTTTTTAAAGAAAACTCCAACCAAGATAAACGGAAAACAGCTCCGGTAAAAACTGTGCGGCGCTTAAGAAAGATGATTGGAAAATCGGGTGAATTCACTTCAATTCAGAGAATGTAACCGGGTGACCGGTGTATAAATTGAACAGGATCATTGATCCGAGAATCAAAAAAGCAATGCCCATTCACGCTTGCAAAAAAAAACGGCATAAAGAAAAACAGCCGGATCGGCAGGCTGTTTCTTTGCGCATTGATTATTTTTTATGCTGTGGCTTGCCAGGTATGAAAAAGAGAGCAGCGAATAAATACTGAATTGAGCTTAATGGAAAAACTGGTAAGCGATCACCAGATTGATTGCCAGCGGCAACGCTGCGAAAAGGTATGGAAGGAAAGGAACGGAGACAAAATCATTCTGTTGCATTCTTTCATGAGACCGCCGCGTAAGCTGATAGGCAGAGCCTTGAAGAAAATCCATCGAAATGTGGCTTGCCCCGGCATAGGCAAAAACGATCAATGCCAATCCGATCAGCCAGAGCATGTCCCACCGTTTATGAAATCCCCATAATAAGACAATCTGGACAAGCAGGCAAAGGATGAAATAAAGTCCGCCGAGCAGCAGGATTTGTTTTCGTTTCATGATAACCCCTCTTTTCTGAATGTGCTCTTAATTTTCTTCTTTTCCATAGTAATGAAACTTTTGACAGACACTTCTTCTTAATCTTATTATAACGTCATTACCGGTTTTAAGCTAACTTTTCTTTTCTGTTTTCCAATTCGTTTTTCTCTGTCCGGCATGTCGGATGAAGTTGATAAAGAACAAGATCCAAGCTAAAATAAAGAAGGATATAATGGAAACAAGTCCGAATTGAAATGTTAGGCAGAATTAAAATAAAATCGGGGAAATCATCAGAAATGATCGAAGAGCCTGTTCAAAAACAGATTGGCAGGGGAGAAATGGCGGCAGAACTGCTTGCGTCGCAGAGAATAAAACAGGGGGAAAGGCTGCCCAATCCGATCTGATCCGCCGCGGATATCGAGTCCTTGCAGCCAAAGCAGTGAATCGAAACGGCGCAGATAGGAGAATTATGGAATTCCAGACTATAACGGGAAGCTAAAGGCTTTCTGGAGATTAATGAGACAGCGGTTGAAATTCAAACAGAGAAAACGCTCGCAGAAGATGAAGATGACAGGGGAGAAGTTCCTGATTTTGGAGTATAATCCCCTTCTTTGTCTAAGCGGTCTCCATTTGATTCAGGCGAACGCCGATTTAAAACACTGGATGTCTGAACAGGACGTGTACAATTTTCGGGGCGGTTTTCGGATAGGCGACGACCGTTACTTATAAATGGGAGTACATGGGGAAAAAGGATACGAAGAAAGAGGGGCTTAAGATTATGAATTCTGCTCGAAAAAGAATCGCATGGCTGACCACCGGCGGTACGATTGCCTGCGCCCAACAGGAGGAAGGGCTGACGCCGCAGCTGGACGCCGGGGGATTACGCCGGTTATTAGGCACATTGATCGATCAATATGAAATCAGAACGTGGGATTTATTCACGCTGGACAGCTCCAATATTCAGCCGGAAGAATGGCAGCGGATTGCGGAAAAAGTGGCTGAGCTGATTGAAGAGGGCTGGGCCGAGGGCGTGATTTTGACCCATGGCACCGATACGATGGCCTATACCGCTTCCGCCTTGAGCTTCATGTTGGAAAATGTTACGCTGCCGGTTGTGCTGACGGGTTCTCAGCTGCCTCTGGCAGACCCCTTAAGCGATGGTCTGGAGAATATCCGGACGGCGCTGGCGATGGCGGCGAGCGGTCATGCCGGAGTTTTCGTGGCGTTTAACCGGCAGATTTTATTAGGGACCCGCGCGGTGAAAGTCCGTACGACCAATTTCCAGGCGTTTGAAAGTGTCAACGTCAAACCGGTCGGCTGGATTGACAGCCGGGGATTGAATATCCGGGCCGGGTTGCTTCCGCATATCGACGGTCCGTTTCAGCTGCGCAGCCAGCTGTGCAAGGAAGTCGTGCTGATCAAGCTGATCCCGGGCATGAATCCGAAGCTGTTCGACGCGTTGATCCAGATGGCCTGCCGCGGCGTGGTGATCGAAGCCTTCGGCATCGGCGGGCTGTCGTTTATCCGGCGGGATCTGACGGCGAAGCTGCAGGAGATGACCCAGGCCGGCATCACGGTCGTTGTGTGCAGCCAGTGTCTGTATGAACAAAGTGATTTCAGCGTCTATGAGGTCGGGCAGAAGGCGCTGCGCTACGGCGTGCTGGAAGGCAAGGATATGACCAGCGAGGCGGCGGTCACCAAGCTGATGTGGGTGTTGGGACAAAGCGAGGATCCGCAGATGATCCGGCGTTTGTTTGAAACCAACCGGATTCATGAACGCAACGAGAGTTTCGATTGACAAAGCCGGTTAAACGGCGTAACCTTAATTTCAATAAAAGCAGGTTTATCCTGTTCAGGCAGAAGCCATCCGCTTTAAGGATGAATGCGGCATCGGGATAAACAGAGGTAAACAAACAATAAAGAGAAACAGAATGGGGGTTTTACCATGGAATATTCATTCCCGAAGATTGATTTACACGTCCATTTAGACGGCTCGCTGCCGTTAAAGCTGGCCTATGCCTTAGCTCAGGACCGCCAGCTGATCACCCCGGACTGCACGCTGGAACAATTCCGTGAGCGGATTGTCGTCGGCCGCGACAACGGCAGTCTGAACGAGTTTCTGGCACGCTTTGAGCTGCCGATCGCGATTCTGCAGGATGAAGAAGCGTTGGTGCTCTGTACCCGTGAGCTGATCAAGACGCTGGCTCTGCAGGGGTTGGCATATGTGGAATTGCGATTTGCACCGCAGTTTCATACGCAGAAGGGATTGACGCAGCATCAGGCGGTCAAAGCAGTGATCAAGGGCATGCGGATCGCAATGTGCGAGCATCCGCAGATCAAGGCCGGTTTGATTTTGTGCATGATGACGCTGGGCGAACCATCGCTCAATCATGAAGCCAATCTGGAAACGATCCGGACGGCTCGGGACTTTAAGGGTAAGGGCGTCGTCGCGGTGGATCTGGCTGGTGCGGAAGGCATCACGCCGATGGAAGGCTACCGCGATTGTTTTGAACTGGCGAAGGAATATGGCATTCCGTTTACGATCCATGCCGGAGAAAGCGGTCCGGCCGCTTCAGTCAAGGCGGCGCTGGACCTGGGGGCCAGTCGGATCGGGCATGGCGGTCATTGTCTGGAGGACAGCGCAGTAATGCAGGAAGTGATCGACAAGAAAATTCCGCTGGAAATGTGCCTGACGAGCAACGTGCAGTGCCGCAATCAGCTTTCCTACAGTGATCATGCGCTGAAGCCGTTGATGGAACACGGCGCGGTTGTGACGCTGAACACCGATAACATGACGATCAGCGATACGACGCTGGATCAGGAATATGATAAAGCGGTGCGGTATCTGGGGCTGACTCGGGAGGATTTGATTCATCTGAATCTCAACAGCGTGCGCGCGGCGTTTGCGGATAAAGAGCTGAAGCAGCAGCTGACGCGCCAGCTGATGGAATGTCTGTAAGCGGAGAACAAATATAAATAAGAAACCAGGAATCAGCCGTCGGGGTTTGGGATATCAAGCGGTGTTCCTGGTTTTTCTTCGGTTTGTTATCTGACGTTGGCTGTGATTGTGGACTTTGGAACATCTTTCAGACTCTTAAAACGGGATGATTTGACAGACTTCGCGGATCGTTCTATAATTAGGAAGCTAACTATTAGGTGCCTAATGAAAGGGGTTGGACTTATGAATAAACCTTTTTGTATTTTATTTTCCCGGGCTTACCGCGCGCAGACGGCGCAGATTCGCCCGCGCATGGCCGACCAGGGCATATCAATGGGACAACCGAAAATCCTGCATCTGTTAACGCGCGGCTCGCAAACGCAGGTGGAACTGGCGCGGGCCTGCGATATCGAACCGGCGACAGTGTCTAAAATTCTGGATTTGATGGAACAGGCCGGGATGATCGAAAGGGTGCGCAGCGACAAGGACCGCCGCAGCATTCAGGTGCAGATCACGCAGTTCGGCGCACAGCAGCATGCCAGAATGAGCGAAATTCACGCGGAAGTCGAAGCGCTGGCCCTGAAAGGTTTCAGCGTGGAGGAACGCGAGCAGTTTATCGGCTACATCCAGCGGATGACGGATAATCTGCGCGGTGAGAAAACGACGCCGGAAGGGGAAAATCGGGCATGAGCGGTCAGGCGACGTTGAGTCAGGTCGAGAAAATGACAACACAGCCGATCCCGAAGCTGATTACAACGTTGGCGGTGCCGACGATTATCAGTATGTTGATCACCTCGATTTACAACATGGCGGATACGTTTTTCGTCTCCCGGCTGGGTACCAGCGCGACCGGTGCAGTGGGGATCGTCTTTTCCCTGATGGCGATCATTCAGGCAGTCGGCTTCACGCTGGGCATCGGCTCAGGCAGTCTGATCTCCCGTTTATTGGGAGCACGGGAACATGAGGAAGCGGAGAAGATTGCGAGCACCGGTTTTTTTGCGGCGATCGCATTCGGACTGGCACTGACGGTGTTTGGTCTGATTTTCATCGATCCGCTCATGGCGTCGTTGGGTGCGACGAAGACGATCCTGCCGTATGCCCGCGATTATGCCAAATACATCCTGCTGGGTGCAGCGATCATGTCGTCCTCTTTTGTGCTGAACAATGTGCTGCGTTCAGAAGGTAAAGCGACACTGGCGATGGTCGGCATTACGGCTGGCGGTTTGTTGAATATTGTGCTGGATCCGATTTTTATCTTTACCTTCCATTTGGGGATTGCCGGGGCGGCGATCGCGACGATTCTCAGTCAGATCATCAGTTTTCTGATTCTGCTGGGTTGTTTTCTGACGCATAAGAGTCTGCTTCATCTCAGCTTTCGAAATATCTCATGGAAGTGGAAAGACCTGTCGGCGATCATCAAAACGGGTCTTCCGTCTTTTTTCCGGCAGGGCTTGGCGAGCATTGCGACGGTGATGCTGAACGTCAACGCGGCGGTTTATGGGGACGCGGCCGTGGCGGCGATGTCGGTTGTCGGTAAGGTGTTCATGTTAATCCTGTCCGTTTTGATCGGCTTTGGTCAGGGCTATCAGCCGGTTGTCGGTTTCAATTACGGCGCGGGCTGCTACAAGCGGGTGAAGCAGTCGTTTACGTTTACCACGATCGTCAGCTTTGTGATGATGGGCATTCTGGCGGTTGCCGGCTTCATATTTGCGCCGCAGGTGATCCAGCTGTTTACCAAGGCTGACGCTCAGGTGCTGGAAATCGGGACGTATGCAATGCGGGCGCAGTGTCTGGCGTTGTTTATCCAGCCGCTGGGCGTCATTGCCAACATGACGTTCCAGTCGATCGGCAAGCCGGCGGAGGCGACGTTTTTGTCCGCCTGCCGTCAGGGTGTATTCTTTCTGCCGCTGATCCTCATTTTGCCTCAGCTGTGGCAGCTGCGCGGCGTTGAATTGACGCAGCCGTTGGCCGACGTGCTGACGTTTGTCGTCTGTTTTCCGTTTTTGTTCAAATTTTTTAACGATCTGAACCAGAAGATCGTAAAGCAGGAAGGCGAATAATTCGCACTCTGGATAGAATATTGAATAAAAAATTGACACTGGTTAAATTGTAAAAGATCAAAGCCTGAAAAGGATACGCAGTGAGATCAAAGCCGGACCATGACTGAAAACTTCGCAACGAACAGTATTGGTATAACATCAGCCGCTGTTCGTTGCTTGTTTTTGTGATGAATGACCGCTTATAAAAAAGTCAGTTCGCGATCAGAGCTGGGCGTCGTTATACTATTCATTCTAAAATGTGTTTGTTTCTGCCGGGGACGTCAATCTTGTCCTATTGTCTGCCATTGATGATTTGTTTTTTAAGAGAATGCCGGCTGGCTGGATTTCAATTACGGAGTATAATAGAAGTAAAGGAAAGACTTGTCAGCTTCTTGATTAAAATAAGATCGGAGTATATCTTTATCGGGGTGTTCTTGTTTCTCGCTTTGATTCTTTCAGCTTAAGCAAAATATTACGGGCCTGTAAAAGGAATCGTTGGATCGTTATCTCGCCGGCGTTATTGCCGTGATGATAGAAGCGAATACTGGAAAAGGAGGAGTTCGAGGATGACAAACAACAGAATTGTAACAATCAGCCGTCAATTCGGCAGCGGAGGACGGACCGTGGGAAAACAGCTGGCAGCCCGGCTGGGGATTCCGTGCTATGATCAGGAACTGATTGAAAAACTGGCGCAGGCCAGTGGTTTTACGCCGGAGATGGTGGCGAAGCAGCAGGAGGCGTCGCCTTACAGCAGTCACTGGGCATTCGCGTTATCGGAGGGGCAGTTCATGGGGGCTTCAATCCAGGATCAGCTGTGGCAGCTGCAGCGAAAGATTATCCTGGAATTGGCAGAAAAGGAATCCTGCGTGATCGTCGGCCGATGTGCGGATGTGATTCTTAAGGATCATGCGGATTGTCTGACAGCGTTTATCCACGCAAAAAAAGAAAAACGGGCGAAACGGATTGTCGAGGTGTATGGCGAAACGAATGTCGAAATTGAAAAGCGGATTCGGGATAAGGATAAGCGTCGTGCAGTTTATTATGAGTTTTACACAGGCCAGACCTGGGGACTGGCTGAGAATTTCCATGTTGCGCTGGACAGCGGCGAGCTTGGCATCGAGCGGTGTGTCGATATTCTGGCGGATTTATATCAGTGTCGTTAAAAAAGATTCCGGACTTGGAGAATATCCAATACCGGAATCTTTTTTGCTTTGGACAATGCTTAGATCCGAACTTCGAGGTCGCAAAGTATTTTTTTTGTTCATGCAGGGCATTTTACAGAGTACAGATGCCTCGGATATCGACGTGTTATAGGATTTCCTATCCAGGAGAATCAGTTTTTCTTCGTACTGGATTGTTAAGTTTGTTTTTTTGATGATTTCTTCCTTCACCTATAAAGGAGTGAGGGTAAATTTCTGCTTGTTTTGTTGAAATTCTTATGTAATTTAGAACACTATCAAAGACATCTGTTGCCGGATGAGTTTTGGCAGAAAGTTAGGTTATTCTCCTGCTATCGTGTTATCCGCCGACTGGAATTGTGATTCTGTCATGGCTTGGTTTGGTTTCGAGCGTTCTTCTATTTTTAACTGTTCCAGTTGTTGAAGACTGATCTTGGTGCAAAGCTGGATGAGCTGATCATTACAATGATTTCTTAGCATTTCCCTTGCGGTTTCTAATCGTTGCTTTTCGATGCCTTGTTCAATGCCTTTCTCAATGCCTTCTGCCAAGCCTTCCCGTTTGCCTTCATAGCGCAGCTGCGCCATATCCATCAACCGGCGGTTATGCTCAAACGCCGCATCCCGCATTGCCGGATCACTGCTCATTCGCTTCATTACGCTGTCCGCCTCCTTAAAGATTTCCTGCCCGATCAAGGATTTAGATCATACTACTCATTAAACTTCATTTGGATCAGCTTCCTCTTTTTAGTCGCTTGTCCGATGGGATTTCTCCGAATCGTCCTCGGTTTGATTGAAACCGAAAACGATTTCTTTCTTTAACTGCTCCAGTTGTTGAAGACTGATCTTGGTGCAAAGCTGGATAAGCTGATCATTACAATGATTTCTCAACATTTCCCTTGCGGTTTCTAATCGTTGCTTTTCGATGCCTTGTTCGACACCTTGTTCAATGCCTTGTTTGATGCCTTTCTCAATGCCTTCTGCCAAGCCTTCCCGTTTGCCTTCATAGCGCAGCTGCGCCATGTCCATCATCCGCCGGTTATGCTCAAACGCCGCAT
>NZ_CFQZWI010000038.1:0-25330 GCF_986127675.1 Holdemania sp.
TCTTACGGCTGGTACAGCGTCCCGCCGTTGACGATTGCGCAGAAGGCCGTGACCAGCTGGATCGCCGTGACGGAAATGCCCTGGCCGAAACCCGTTGTTGACTGTTCCAGCAAGCCCCAGTCGTCGGCATTGAACAGGATGCCCTTGGCCTCGCCCGGCAGATCGACGCCGGTTTTCTGACCGAAGCCGAAGGCATCAAGATATTTACTCAGATTATCGCCGCCCAGCATCTGGGCGATGTGCACAAAGCAGGGATTGGACGAATTCTGCAGGCATTGCATGTAGGTCTGCTGACCATGACCGCCGGCTTTCCACGACTTTAAGCGCGCGCCTTCGACGATTTCATAACCGCGGTCGTAATAACCGTCGTGTTCCATATCGAACAGTCCTTCCTCCAGCCCCGCGGAAAACGTCACCGTTTTAAACGTCGAACCCGGTTCATAGCTCATCCAGACCGGCAGGTTGCGGTTGTAGACGGATTCGTCGTAGTCCTGGTAATGATTGGGATCAAAGTCCGGCTTCGACACCATCGCCAGAATTTCGCCGGTGTTGGGGTTCATCGCCAGTCCCCAGGCAGAATCCGGGTTATAGCGTTCCATCGCGTTGTTCAGCTCGCGCTCCAGAATACTTTGAATCCGCGTGTCGATTGTCAGCATGACGTCCATTCCCTGGCCCGGCGCTTCATAGCGCTCGGAATAGATTTTCACCGGATGGCCCTTCGCGTCGAATGGAATTTTCATACTTCCCTTATTCGCTTTTAAAATTTCCTCATATTGCAGCTCCAGTCCGGCCAGCCCCTGATTGTCCACGCCGGTAAAGCCGAGCACCTGCGCCAGGTAGGCGCCGTTGGGATAATAGCGCAGCGAGTCCTGCACCAGATACACGCCGGTCAGATCCAGATGGTCGATCGCCTTGGCCTGTTCGTTGGAAATCAGCCGGCCGTAAGGGACGATCCGCTGAGTCGAAACCTTGCGGGTGATCTGCTTGTAGATGTTCTCTTTTTCCGTTTCCAGAATGTCCGCCAGCTGCTGGGCGGTGCTGTCGGGATCGGTGATCTGGGCCGGAACAACCATGACCGACGTCGAAGGAATATCCGTCGCCAGCACTTCGCCATTGATGTCCAGAACATTCCCGCGCAGTCCGGATACTGGGAAATCCCGCTCCCATAAATCCTGCGCTTTGGAAAACAGCGTTTCCCGATCCAGAATCTGAACGTAAGCCAGCTTGCCGATGATCAAGGCAAAAATGACCGTGCCGCCGATCACGATTTTGTTGATGCGTTTTTTTATCCGTGTGCTCAGCATCCGATCACCTCTGTTTCATCCTATGAAAAAAGACCCGCGCTCATGCGGATCTTTCTTTGTTTGTAAAGGATGAAACATCTATTCCTGCAGCACGACCTCGATCGCCGTCTGCTTGTTGACCAATGTCCCCGGCGGAATATTCTGGGAAACGACCTTGCCGTAGCCTTCGATCTTGACCGGCAGACCGCTGGCCTTCCAGAAACCGCTGACCTCCTTGCGCGTCCAGCTGTTCATATCGGGCATCGTGATCTGATAGGTGTCCGTCAGCAGGAAAACCTTCTGGCGCGTCACCACCATCTCGCCGGCCTGCGGGAACTGGTCGATGATCTCCTCGCCTCCGCCCAAGACGATCACATCGCATTCGCTGTCGGCCAGCTTGTTCTGCGCGTAGGTTAACGTGTGATTGATCAGCGACGGCATCGTGGATTCATGAATCGGTACGATTTCCGCCGACGGCGTGCTCGGCTCGCTGACGTCCTGCTGCCCGGCAAAATTGTAGGTCATCGCAACCTTGCGCAGCACCGATTTGATCGCGTCGGATTTGACGTGCGCGTTCTTATCATAATCGGCCTGGAAGGCATAATACACCAGGACCTTCGGATCCTCCGCCGGCATCGCCGCCATCAGCGAAACGATCGTCTTGCCAGTGCTGTAGCCGCCCCCGCCGACCGCCGCCAGCTGGGTGGTTCCGGTTTTGGCGATGATCGTCGTTTCCGGAATCTGATAGAACCGGGCGGTGCCGTCCTCGCGGTTGGCTGTGTCGTACATCAGCTGCTGGACCTGCCTGGAGGTTTCGACGCTGATCGGATTGCCGACAACCTGCGTCTGGCCCTGATACAGCACATTCTGATCGTCATAGGAGGAACGCACCTGGTCGATGACGTACGGCTTGACCATCGTGCCGTCGTTGAAAATCGCGGAATAGGCCTGGATCATCTGCAGCATCGTGACGGTCGAGCCCTGCCCGTAGGTCAGCGCCAGCTTGTCCGCCGGCCAGGTGAAATTCTTCACGCCGGTGCTTTCCGCAATACCGTCGGTATCGACCAGCTTGAAAAAACCGAAGCGGTCGAGATACTCCTCATAGACCGACGGTTCAATTAAATTCGTAATGATGCTCGCAGTCACGACGTTGGACGAATAGACTAAGCCCAGATCGTAAGGGATCATGCCCCAGCTTTTGCCCGAGGCGTTGCCGATGCAGCCGATCTTGCGGGAATCACCCTGGGAAACGCGGTACGGCTTCCGGTTGGCCGCCGCGTAACAGAACTTCGAGCTGTCCACCAGCACGCTGCCGTCATACGCTCCGCTGTCGATCGCTGCGGCATAGGTGAAAACCTTCATCGTCGAGCCCGGTTCATAAGGCATCTGCGATACATAATTGACGTAATCATCAATATTCATCGTGTTCGGATCAAACGACGGCGACTGGCCCCATGCCAGGATCTTGCCGGTTTCGACTTCCATGACCGAACCCCACACCTTTTCCGGGTTAAACTCGGCCTGCGTCTGCATGAACGCCGTTTCCAACGCTTCCTGAATCCCCTGATCCAGCGTTAAAATCACGTCGTTGCCATTGACGGCGCTCTTTTCTTCCATCTTCATGCCCGGCAGAATGTTGCCGTTTTTATCCGCCTGATAGCGTTTATAACCATCCTCGCCGCTCAGCGCGGCATTCATATATTGTTCGATGCCCATCCGGCCGCTGACTTCCCCGTCGTCGTCCGCCTGCGCGAAGCCGATCAGATAGGAAGCAAACGTGCCTAACGGATAGGACCGCTTTGTCGTTTGCACAAATTCAATCCCGTTGAGATCCAGCGCTTCGATCGCTTCCTTGGTTTCCCGCGGCAGATTGCGCCCTTTGCTGCCAAGCTCCACCTGTTTGGCGTTCTTGGTCAGATAGCCGTAAAGCGTCGATTCCTCCATGCCTAAAATCGGCGCCAGCGCACGCGCCGTGGCCAGCGGATCGTCGACATAAGCGATCTCGCCCTTGCGGCTCTGGCGGTTTTTATCCAGAATAGCGATGATGTTGTAGGTCACGTTGTCCTGCGCGATGATCGTCCCGTTGCGGTCTAAAATATATCCCCTTCGGGCCTGCTGAACCGTCCGGTGCACATTGCTGGCGGAAACATAATCCGTCAGATCCGTTCCGCTGCGGGCGTGGACCTTCACGACGGCCACTAAAAAAACATTCGCCGTGACCAAAGTGCTGATCAACAGAATCGTCGCCAGGATCAGCAGGATCATGCGATTGCTTTGCCGCATGAGAATTACTCTCCAGCTTTGGCGATTGTCACAATATTCCCCTGATTTTGTGTCATGCCGTCCTCGGCCGCAATGCCGGTGACGCGGTCGCGCGTGCTCAGGCTCTGGACTTCAATCTTTAACGCGTCGTTCTCAGTCTGCAGTGCCGCGATGTCGCGGGATACGCTCTGCTGACGCGCGCTCAATGAGTTATTGTAAGTTCTTAAGAATAACGAAGAAGAAACATAACAAACTGAGGCGAAAAAAAGCAGCACTGCAGCCAATCCTTCTAACCTTAGCTTCTTCTTCTTTTTCACTAACTTAGCCATGATTCTAATCCCCTATCCTTTCTAATACGCGTAATTTCGCGGAATGTGAACGATTGTTTTCAGCAAGCTCCTCCTCGCCTGGCAAAATCGGCTTGCGGCTGACCAGACGGAAGTCCGGCTGCCGGATCTGACTTGGCAGCAAGGGAATCCGCGGGTCGATTTTTTCAACGCTGGACGCCTGACGGAAGGTTTCCTTCACGATCCTATCCTCCAGCGAATGAAAGGTGATGACGGCGATCCGGCCGCCCGGTTTGACTAACGACATCGCCGCCCGCAGGCCGGTTTCCAGCGATTCCAGTTCGCCGTTGACGGCGATCCGCAAAGCCTGAAACGTCTGCTTGGCCGGATGTCCCTTCTTATTGAGCACTTTCGCCGGCAGCGCCTTTTTGATCACGTCGACCAACTCGAAAGTCGTGTCGATCGGATGCAGGGCGCGGGCCCGCACGATCTGCCGGGCGATCGGACGGGAATAGCTTTCCTCGCCGTATTTCCACAGCAGCGCGCTCAGTTCTTTTTCATCAAGTTCGTTGACCAGATTCCAGGCCGAGCACGGCTGACTCTGATCCATGCGCATATCCAGACGGGCGTCGTAGCGGTAGCTGAATCCCCGTTCGCCGTCGTCAAACTGCGGCGAGGAAACGCCCAGATCCATGACCACACCGTCGACGCTCAGCACGCCCCGCGCGTTCAACTCCTCGCGCATCTGCGCGAAATTGGCGCGGATCAGCGTCACGCGGTCGCTGACTTCGGCTAATCGCTGAGCGGATTCCGCCAGCGCCTGTTCGTCAAGGTCGAACGCGTAGAGATGACCGGTCTGCAAGCGGCGGGCAATTTCCAGACTGTGGCCGCCGCGGCCTAATGTGCCGTCAACATAAATACCGTCAGATTGGCAGTTCAGGGCGTCGATGGACTCCTGAAGCAATACACTGTAATGTCTTGTCATACGAGAAACTCCGTGAGCTGTTCGGCAACATCCTCAAACGAAGCACTGGCTTCGTCATAGTAGTTGTCCCAGCGTTCCTTGGCCCAGATTTCCACGTGATCGGCAACCCCGACCACGACGCATTCTTTTTCAATTCCGGACTCGGTGATCAAAGCGGCGGGCAGCAGAATTCGTCCCTGGCTGTCCAGTTCGCATTCCGACGCTTTCGACGTCAGCATGTGAATGTACATCCGGGTTTCCCGCTTGGTTGAAGGCAGCCGTTTCAGCTGTTCGAACACGGCGTCCCACTGCGCCATTGTATAGGTGCGCAGACAGCCGTCCAGACCGCGGGTCACGACGAAGCGATTGCCAAGCTCATCGCGAAAGCGGGCAGGAATGATCATTCTGCCCTTGGCGTCAATGTTGTGCCGATATTCGCCCATGAACATGATCAATCACCCACAATCTACCACTTTATGCCACTTCATACCACAATTATAACACCGTCCCTGCAAATGCCAAGAATTTATTTTAATAAAACGTCATTAAGTTGTCATAATTTGTTAACCAATTTTTACCATTTGGCTTAAACACAGGCTTTTTGTCGAAATGTGTCAGAATAAATCAAGTCCTGTTTCTTAATCTAATTGAATTATTTTCAACTTATCTACAAGAATAAAAAAAGACACCGGAAACCTTTTCCGATATCTTCTTTTTGTTTTATTTGCCGTTGTAGGAACCGCAGGAGCAAACGCGATGCGGCAGCTTGTATTCTCCGCAAGCCGGGCATTTAACCAGCGTCGGAGCCGTCAGCTTGAAATGCGTTCTGCGTTTTGCCTTTCTTGTCTTCGAATTTCTTCTCTGTTGTACAGCCATGTGTCAGCACCTCCTAATCATCAAACTTGAATTCTTTCAGTTTCGCTAAACGAGGGTCAATTTCTTGTTTCTTCTGCCGGTTGTAATCTTCTTCCCTGATGACTTCCCAGCCTTCTCCCTTGGGATAGGAAATTCCGCTTTTAACAACCTTGAGCGGGACTTCGGCCAGGATCAGCTGAAAGACGACCGGGTAGAGTTCAAGTACATCCTTCTTCAGAACATGAACCTCATCTTCCTCGCACGGAAGGAAAGAGAACACTTCGTGAGAAGAAGTCTCAAACGGCACGATGACGTCTTCCAACGACACCGCGCAGGGAACCACCATATCACCCGTGACCTTGAGATCTGCCTCGAAACGCTGCCGCGACGGATCGTAATGTCCGCTGCCGGTCACCGTCACGTTTTTCAAATCCCGCAGGCGGTCGCTCGCCAAACTTTCCGGATCAAACGTCACAGCCTCGTTAATTGTGAGTTCTTGATTCCCTTGATTGATCAGTTCAGTTTTAGACCATTTCACGCGCAGTTCACCCTATTTCGTTAACAGCCTTTATTATATGTAAAAACCCAGCTAAAGTCAATGATAACTTTTAAAGCTTAACACCGGGGTTTTTCGCAGGTTGGAAAACGTTGGACAGCGGAAATGAAAGCAGAAATTTACAGCTTACTGACCGACTTGTTCCCCCTGCCGCAGATCGGCGCAGCCGGGGATCTTGCGGGCTGACCAGTCAAGGATCTCCGCAACGACCTGATCCTTTTCTTTTTCGTTGAGCAGCTCATGACGCAGACTCTTGAACACCCGCATTTCGATGTCATCATAGCCGGCTTCCCGCAGCGTTGCCGCTGAGCTTTCCAGTCCCTTGCGGCCGCCGGTCACCGGATCATCCCCGCCGGCGATAAACAGAATCGGCAGCTTCGGGTTCTTGAGATTCCAGCGCATCAGATCATGCATATCCTGAATCCCGTAAAACATATCGTCAAACGCCGAAGCGGTAAACCGGAATCCGCACAGCGGATCGGCGATGTACGCGTCGACATTGTCCGGGTTCTTGCTCAGCCAGTCTAACGGCGTGCGCGGATTGGGAATCTGCTTGTTGAAGGAGCCCTGCACCAGCTGATCGAGCAGCTTGCTGCGGTAATGATCACCCTTGAGCGCCATGATCGTCTTGGCCATAACCCGGCCGGCCGAGGCGGCCGGGTTGTAGTTCGGCGCGCCGCACAGGATCAGTCCGTTCAGCAGCGCGTCGTAGCGTTTGACAAAGCTGCGGGCCATGATCGAACCCATGCTGTGACCGAACAGGATTACCGGCACATCCGGATATTCCTGCTTCACCTGAATCATCAGCTCATACAGATCGTTGACGCATTTCTGCCAACCCTTATGCTTGTTGAAATAACCCAGCTCCTCAGGACTGGCAGCGGATCCGCCATGACCGCGGTGATCGCTGGTCACTACCACAAAGCCCAGTTTAGCCAGATTCTGTGCGAATTCCGCATACCGCAGCCGGTGTTCCGCCATCCCGTGCGAAATCTGGAAGATTGCCCGCGGCTGCCCATCAGGGCGGTATATCGTTGTCGCTATTTTTTGTTTTTCATCCATTATTTTTGTTTCACCTCGGATTCCTAGTTTATTATAGCATAGCGTTTCTCCGGTTTGTGAGCATTTCACGAATGTTTATGATATCATAAGGGGCGACAGTGCAAAACACCGCTGTCTGCCTTCCCATAAGGAAGGGTTGGAAAGTTCTGGAGGTTGTCTATGAAAGCTTGCGGCATTATCGTGGAATACAATCCGTTTCATAACGGTCATCTTTATCATATAGAACAAGCCCGTGCGATCACCGGCTGCGACGTGCTGATCGCGGTGATGTCGGGGAATTTCGTCCAGCGCGGGGAGCCGGCAATTCTGGACAAATGGAAACGGGCGGCGGCGGCGCTGGCGCAGGGCTGCGATTTGATCATCGAGCTGCCCTACCCCTGGGTCACGCAAAGCGCTTCGCATTTTGCCGAAGGCGCGGTGACATTATTAAAACTGGCGCAGGTTTCTTCCCTGGTCTTCGGCTCGGAAAGCAACAACCTGCAGGAGCTGAAGGAAATCGCGTCGATGCCGATCAATCCGGATCATCTGAAGGAGTCGTTGGCCGCCGGACTGGCCTTTCCCAAGGCATATGGTTTATGGGCCAGGGAGATGCTGCCCAACGATATCCTGGGCGTGGCCTATCTGAAGCAGCTGCAGGACAGCCCGATCACACCTTATACGATCCAGCGTACCGTCGGCTATCATGAAACAGCGCTGCAGGGTCCGGTGGCCAGCGCCAAGGCGATCCGGCTGGCCGCAGAACAGGAATGCTTCTGCGATGAACAAACGCCGATGGCTTCCGCGCTGAAGACCGGTCCGCGGGTCTGTCTGGCGCAGTTCTATCCTTATTTAAGAATGATGCTGATCACGATGCCGGTTCACGTGCTGCAAACGTACTTCCTGTTTTCCGAAGGAATTGAAGTTCATCTGGCTCATTGTGCAGAAATTTCGCCGGATTGGGACAGTTTCATCGCGTCAGCCGTGAACCGACGCTATACCCGATCGCGGATTCAGCGCACCTGTCTGCAGCTGCTGTGCCAGATTCATTGGGATGAGGTCCGCAGCCTGCCGCCGCTGGATACGCTGCGTCCGCTGGCGTTCAACGAAACCGGAAGGCAGTATTTAAAACAGCTGCGTCAACAGGAAGTTCGCATCGCCTCCCGTTTTGCGGCTGTTCCCGAGCCTTACCGCCGGCTGGAATACCGTTCGACACAGCTGTACGCCTCAATGATGGCGGAATCCGACCGGATCGCATTGTTAAAAAAAGAAATCGGCGGACCGATCATCCTGTAAAATAAGGATCATGACATCATCCTCATTAAATTACCATAAAAAAAGCTGGCAACAGTAGACCTATTTTTAAGCTTACTGCCGCCAGCTTTTTGCCGTCAGAAATTCGATGCCGATCAAAACTGAGTAAGAATCGTTCAATGCCGCTTTCTGATCACTCATTTCACTACTTTTTTTATCGCAATCTTCGTCGAAATTGATATACCGTCCTATGCAATTACAAAACAGGGCCAACACTTTATTGTTCAAGAATTTTTTATAGATCCGGGTCCCGCTTGACTGCGGCTAATGCAAATTTTAATCATATCGGTTGATCCTTCCCGGGCATAAAATTCATAAAACGGCGAACATAAGTTTTCAAGCTATAAGTGATAAATACAGCCTCCCCTTATCAAGAAAGCAATCCTTGATCTTCAACAGAGAGAAAAGTCCGTGTCTCCATTCGAATATAGAGATACTGATTATCTGTTTATAATGCTTGGACATAAGAAAAATACACTCTTTTTTTACAGTGGATTAAAGCAATAAACCGGTTCTTACTAAATTTAGGGTAGGCTTAGAATTTCTATACAAAAAAGGAGGCTGTACAAAGCAAGATTTCAGGCTTTGTGCTACCTATTCTTTTTATCTTTACCCAAGTTCGAGGAAAAACCAATAAATCTTCCTGCCTTTTTTTATTTCAACTTATTTCAGCTTTTCAAGATCCTCCTTGATCTTAGTCGTAGAGATTCCTTCGGTGCGCGGCAGATAAACAACCTCGCAATATGCTTTCAGCTCGTCGAACTTCCCTTCCCAATCATCGCCCATAACAAACACGTCAGCGTGATATTCCTGGATATCCTTTGCCTTCTGTCCCCATTCGTTTTCCGGAATCACCAGATCGACATAGCGGATCGCCTCCAGCATCATCTTACGTTCTTCATAGCTGTGATAAGCTTTTTTTCCTTTGATCGCGTTGAACTCGTCGGTCGACAGTCCGACGATCAGATAATCTCCCAGCTGTTTCGCGCGCTTTAATAAACGGATATGTCCCCAATGCAGAAGATCATAGGTTCCGTAAGTCAGTATTCGTTTCATAATTCATTCCTTTCCTCGCTTTCCATTATATCAAAAATCGATCTTTGCGGGTATCGTTCTGTGAATTCGCAATTATTTTCAGGCTTTTTTTCAAACAACTTTGTGAATTTATTTAACTATTTAACATTTTCATTGTTTCTTTCATCATCACGATTTACGATTATAGTAAAGGAGGAATCTTCATGAATGTCTTAAAAGAGAAAGTGGCTTTGATCACCGGCTGCAGCGGAGGAATCGGACGGGAAACGGCCATTCGCTTCGCGGAAGAAGGCGCAAATTTGGCGATCTGCGCAAGAACCCAGTCCAAGCTTGAGGAAACAGCTGAAATCTGCCGTAAGAAAGGCGCGGAGGTTCTGGCTGTCGTCTGTGACATTACAGATCGGGCACAGCTTGAAAATCTGGTCAAGCAAACCGCCGACCGCTTTGGACGAATCGATATTCTGATCAACAACGCGGTAGACGCAAAACCGGGCATTCCATTTTTGCAGCAGACGGAAGCCGATCTGATGACGGTATTCAAAAGCGGCTATCTGGCGACATGGCGGCTGATGCAGCTGTGCTATCCTTATTTGAAAGAATCCCATGGCAAGATCATCAACTTTGCTTCCCCGGCCGGCTTGACCGGTACAGAAGGCTACGCAGCGTACGCTTCGGTCAAAGAAGCGATCCGCGGTCTGTCAAAAGTTGCGGCCCGCGAGTGGGGCAAAGATGGGATTAACATCAACTGCATCAGTCCGACGGCGATCACTCCGAAAATGCAGGCGATCATTGATTCGTTTCCGGAAGGTCAGCGTAAACCAGAAACCCTGGGCTTTACGGTTCCGGCTATCGGTCGGATTGGCACGGCCTATGCTGATTTAACTCCGGTTCTCGTTTTCTTAGCCAGCGATGCCTCCGGCTATATCACCGGTCAGACAATCCGCGCCGACGGCGGCGGCACGATTTTCTAAGCCGCTGGCAGCTTCCTGTTTTCAAAAAAAAAACGGTACAATCGAAGCCATCCCCAGTTTGATCCAACACGTCAGACGGGCTTCAAAATTTACCGTTTTTTTTACTTATTCAGCTTCGACGTTATGATAAACCTTCTGTACGTCGTCGCAATCGTCCAGCATCGTCAACAGACGATTCCAGGATTCCTTGTCTTCTTCACTCTCCAGCTTGACATATTCCTGCGGCAGCATCGTGATTTCGCAGGCGTCATATTCAACCTCCGGAATCAGGGCGTCGATCGCTTCCTTCGCTTTGTGGAAATCCGTCGGATCGACCGTCACGGTCATGGTGCCGTCTTCACATTCAATGTCGATGACATTGACTTCCGCCATGATCAGCGCATCCAGCATGCCTTCTTCATCTTCATACGGGAAGTTGAACAGACCGACGTTGTCGTAGCTGTGCGAGACGCAGCCCGCAACACCCATCTTGCAATGCGCCTTGTTGAAGCAGGTCTTAACCGCACTGACACTGCGGTTGGTGTTGTCGGTCAGACAGTCGATAATGATTGTCGCCGCGCCCGGGCCGAAACCTTCGTAACGGCAGGAATCGTAGTTTTCGCCAGTGCCGCCCTTCGCTTTTTCAATCGCTCTTTTAATGACGTCGGCAGGTACCTGATTCGCCTTCGCTTCGGCAATTTTCCGTTTCAGGCCCAGATTCATCTCCGGATCCGGAACGCCCGCTTTCGCTGCGATCAACAGTTCTTTGCCGTAACGGGAGTATAATTTTGACTTCGCTGCGGCTGTTTTGGCCATCGCCGCCGCACGGACCTCATGTGCACGTCCCATAGTTAATAACCACCTTCCAAAATTGACTTTATCATTATATCAAAGCACACTGTAAAAATCACGAAGAAATTTGTAAAACAGGCTTAAAAGCGGTGAATTTCCGCTTCATCCATAAGAAACGGGATGCGCCCGATCTGAATCGCCGGTTTGTGATGGCCGTGGAAATCGCTGCCGCAGGTCATCCACAGTCCATGATCCAGCGCCATCTGCCGGTAACGGCAGGTCTGTTCCTCATTGTGATAGCTGCTGTAAACCTCCATGCCCTGCACGCCGCTGTCTAATAATCGTTCCAGAATTTCATCCTTGCCTTTGAAATTGGCGCCTGGATGGGCGACGACGGCTTCCCCGCCGGTAGCGTGAATCAGGTCGATGATTTCCGCCGCCGTCTTCTTGCTTCCTGCGGTATAGCCCGGCTTACCCTGGGAGAAGAAATCCCAGAAAAAGTTCACATTCGGATTATCGCTGCGGCTGCCGCCCTCGCGGTAGGGATCCAGCCAGCGTAAACCATCGTATTCCCTGTGGCTTAACAGGTATGCGCCGATATCCTCGGGCACAAGAATGTTGTCCTTGGCCACGGTCTTTAACAGCTCGTCCGGCAAATCCAGTTCCATCGCTTCGCAGAACTGATACTTCGCTTTCCAGGTGTTTTCAACAGACTGATCGTAATAATAATGGAACAATTCATCATAACGCGGATCGGTGATATCAATTCCATAAGCCGTCATGTGGAAGCCCACGCCTTCAAATTCGCAGTCAATCTCTATGCCCGGAATGACGCGGATGCCTGCCGCTTCACCCAAGCGCGCCGCCTCGGCGACGCTGGCAACGTTGTTGTGATCGGTAATCGCCAGCGTCTTCACGCCGTTTTCCTGCGCCATGCGGATGATTTCCTCCGGTGTGTAGTCCGCGTCGGTGCTGACGATCGTATGGATATGATAATCCAGGGTACTCATAAAATTCCTCCTCTTACCTCTAGGTGAAGTATACCGTGAAACCGTTTTCTAAGCAACAAAAGAACCCGGAAATTTTCCGGGTTTTGATTTGAAGAGCGATGTATTTTCCTCTTTACTGGTACAAACTTGACGGATCCAACGCGGTTTCATTCTGAATCAGATAGAAATGTACATGCGGTCCGGTTGCCCGTCCGGTCATTCCCATGATACCGATCGTCTGTCCCTGCGCGACAGCGTCCCCTTCCGCAACCTGAATTTCGCCCAAGTGTCCGTAAAAGCTCTGAATTCCGTCGACATGATCAAGAATGATGTAATTGCCGTCGATCGAATTAAACCCGGTCGTGTTCACCGTTCCCGCCGCCGTTGCCAGAATCGGCGCCTGCTTGTTATCCGGATCGGTGATATCCAGCGCCTGATGATCAGCATAACAACCCCAGCGGCAGGTGATTTCAGGGTTTTCAACCGGCGAAATCGCCTGAATCCGGGCTACGGCGTCAGCGCCGCCCGCTACCGGATACGGCTGAAGAAGCTGGTCCGAAGTCAGTTTTACAAAGATCCGATCTGTTGGCATGAAGCAGGTCACGGATTCCGGGATTTCCCCGAATTCCAGCTGCGCCAGGGATTCTGCGCCCCGCTGCATATCGGTCAGCGTCAGCGTTTCGCCAGTCGGCGAAACCCATTCCTTAACCCGCACGATGACCGGCACCTCCATGCCCATTGATTCCAGCGCTTTCTTCGAGCCTTCGCACCAGACCTTGATTTCATGGGTGTCCGTCAATTCAACCGGCGCCGCTTCGTTTTGAATCAGCGTCCGCTTCATCGTCATTTCCCAGCCGGACTGAGCATCCGGTTTTACCATCATGCTGACGCTGACCCCGGCGCAAATCAGGACGATCCCGGCCGCAAGCAGCCACGGCGTTCGTTTTTTATTCACAATCCATCCCATCCTTTCTTTAAATCGTTTTTGTGTTCGCTTGCTATTGAGGCACTGCAACGCCCGCTCATCATGATCCGCGCTCAACGCCAGCAACAGGCGAGCGTAACCGATCCGGTCTGCCTGCGGTTTATCCTCCAGCAGTTTTTCGTCGATGAAGTATTCCAGATCCAGCCGCAGCTGATTCATCATCAGGCGCACTAACGGATTAAACCAGTATACGATCTCCAGCAGCTGAATGAATCCCAGAAACCATGGATGTCCGTATTTCACATGCAGGCATTCATGATCGAGCATCACTCTCCGCTGCGCTTCTGTTCGTTCTTTAAAATCTGCGCCCAAGACCAGCTGCGGCATCAAGTTGCCATAAATCGCGCAGCTGTGAAGGCTCGCGCTCTGCCGGACAGGAATCTGCAGGCAGCGATTAATCCGCATCTGACGCACTGCTTCTTCACCCAGCGCGGGAGAACAAGGCTGCAGACATAACCGTTTTTTCAATTTCACACGGGCGATCCCATTGACAGTCGTCATGACGACCATTCCCAATACCCAGAGCATCACCAGTCCCTCGCCCCAGGTCCAATTTTGCGGTATCGGCTTGTCCGGCGGCATTGAGAGCGCAGCTTGGGCTGGATGGATGATTATCGGCGCAGTTTCAATTTGTTCTACCGTTTCCGCGAATGAATCTGCCAACGGGATTGTCGTCAATTTCTGATACGGGCTGTGCTTTGACGTCAGCTGAACGGGAATTGCCAGCTGAATCAACAGCGGAACCCACAACAACAGCCGGGCGGTTGGTCCAAGCCTACGCAGACTCTTTTTTCTCAGCAGGAAGATCAAGATAATCAGCGGACTGATCATTAATGAGACTTCCAGAAGCTGCCGCAGACTATTTTTCAGCATCGCGGATCATTTCCTTCAATTCTTCTAGCTCATCGTCACTCAGCTGGACTTCTTCCATGAAGTTCAGCATCATCCGGCTCATCGAACCGTTGAACAGCTTATCAGCCAGACTTTTCTGTGTCTGCCGCGTATAATCCCGGCGGCTGATCGCTGGGCTGTATAAAATTTCACGTGCGCTGCGGTCGGCCGTCACCGCCTGTTTTTCCTCGCAGCGATGGATTAACGTACGAATCGTCTTGGCATTCCAGTCCTTTTGTTTGGAAACCTCCTCGACAATCTGATTCGCGGTCAAGGGTTCCCGCAGCCACAGAACTTTAAGTACCTCTAATTCGGCATCAGTGATTTTTTCGGCATTCATCAACGTCCCTCCATTCAGATTACAACTGTAATACATTTATATATTACAGTTGTAATCTCATCCTGTCAAGCGAATTCATAAAAACGTCCGGCTTGTGCCGGACGCTCTGTTTATTCCTGTATTCCCATTTCGCTTAGAATCTGTTTTTCATTGGCCGCCAGCTTGGGCTTAAACACAATCTCGCCGCGATGTTCGCAAAACCAGCGGTAAGCCCGCGTCAAGCCGGTTTCAAACAAGGTATCTTCCGGCACAATTTGATGAATCTTCGTCACATCCAGTACATTGTCATAATCGCGGAACGGGAAGTAATCTCTGGCGTTCCAGTTTGCATCATGAACCGGAATGATCTTCGCCTGCGCGCCGCAGACGTCAGCACATTGTTGAATCCATTCGCTGAAGCTCACGCCCTGTTGATCGCCGACATTGTAAATCTCAATCCCCTGATCCGGACACCTTAACAGAGTAGTGACGATCTTGGCTAAATCGCCGGTGTAGCAGAACTGAATGCGGTTATCCGCCGCCGGGATCAAAATCGGCTGATTCCGCATCAGGTGATCAAAAATGAAGCTTTCCCGCTGCACATAATTATATTCCCCATACATATAAGGCGGCCGCAAAATCGACAGCGCGATGTTTTGCTTTTGGCAAAATGCCGTCAGCGCGCTTTCCGCCGCGATTTTATCGGTACCATATTGTCCCCAGTATGGATTTTCCCCTAACGGTTGCGTTTCTAAAATCGGCAGCGCACACCGGTCTACATCATAAACCGCACTGGAACTGATGAAAACCCAGTGTTTAACGGAGCAATCCAGACTTTCGCAGCAGATCTCAATCTGCTTCTGGTTTAATCCGGACACGTCGATCACCGCGTCGAAAGTTCTGCCTTTTAACGTTTGTTTCATCGCTGCCGCGTCTTCCCGATCGCAGGTCAGCTGCGTTACCGGTCTGCCTGTCCATGGCTGACTACCGCGGTTTAATAACGAAACCTCCCAGCCGTCTTCCAAACACTGTTCTGTAATCCGCCTGCCGATAAAATAACTGCCGCCTAAAATCAATACTTTTCGCATGAATGATCTCCTTTTTCAGGTTTATTATATCATCAGCCTGAACAATTACCAGTTTTCCAATCGATTCTTCCTGCATAATCATCCTATATGCAGAATAATAGAATCCCCATCGCAGCTTATTTCCGAAAAGTATCTTCAGCGCTCTTTTTTTACTTTGTGAACATATTTTTCATCATTTTCTTAGGGGGTTATTTTTACTTTTCCGCAATATTAATAGTGTTGGGTTTTGTTGAACCGCGGATGCCCGTCCGGACAGAATCGACTTTTGACCTTTTCAATTCGATTCAAACCGACAGATTTTTGTCGTCTGTCATTCAAGGAGGGCAATTCTATGGAACATTTCCTGGAACTTTTTGTCAATGTAGTTTTGAAAGTTGGTTTGCCCTTGATCGAATGTTCGATCAAGGTGATTGAATGCCGCTTAAAAATTATAGAGGCCAAAAAGAAAAGCGCTGCACCATCGACCAAGAAAAGTCAGCGCTCATCTGTCCGCCGCCACCGTAAAAGGTAGCTCATGACGGGTGCCGCCTTTCAGCAACACCTTACACCTTTAGTATAGGCATTCCTGATGGAATTTCAACCTTTTTCTTTCCTTCCTGAGTTAATCCGTTATTATTCATTGGGAACAAGGCTGAAAAACAAACAAGAATTTATAATAAAAAGGCTCAAATCAAAACACGACACTGCAAGCCGAAAAGAGTAAACGATATAGATTGGCAAAAATGAAACGAAAGAAATTGATTTCATCATCCTTTGACGACGAACGTTTGTTCAAGTCTGCCGGCGTTTACTGCCAGCCACAAGCTTCTGCCCCGTAAAAGAAAAGCCCGGCTTACGCCGGGCCTTCCTTATTCTTCTTCAAACAAACTCATCATTTCAATATCGGAATGGACTTTTTCATCCGCTTCCGATTCTTCATCATAGTCTTCAAACGGAATTTCGTCCTCGCCGACCGGATGATCGACAATCCGCACTTCCTCAATCCCCTTAATCAGACCCCAGTCCTTTTTCAGTTCCAGCGGTGTGGAGAAGGTGGCTTCCCGGCTCATCATCGGCACGTCTTTCGCCTGAAGAATCTGCAGCTGCGGATCCATCAGCATCAGACTGTCATACGGCTGCACGCATTGGCAGTAGGCGATATGATAAGGGTTGGTCTTCAGCCGCTTCACAACGATTTCGCCTTTGACCGGACGCCCGGTGACGTTGATGTCGCTCATCTTGATCCGTTTCATATTGCCCTTATCCGACAATACCCACAGGCTCTGACGTTCGTCGCTGTAGCTGCAGGCCGCCGCCAGCGTGTCGTCCTTCGCCAGATTCAGCGCCTTGACGCCCTGCGACTTGGTGCCGTTGGCCGGTACCAGATCCGAGGAATACCGGCTGATCCAGCCGCTGCGGCTGATCATGATCAGATCCTCGTGCGCATACACGACGAACGCCCGCATCATCTCATCGTCTTTCTTGAGATTCATCGCGGTCATCATCTTGTTGTTGCGCTGCACCTGCCACTGACTGATCGGCGTTTTCTTGACCTGTCCGCGCCGGCTGACGGTCACAATCCAGGCGTAGCTGGAGAAGTTTTTGACGACAATCGCATTGATGATTTTATCGTCGCCGTCAATGCTGACATATTTATTCATATGCGAGCCGACGTCCTTCCACTTCGCTTCGTCGATCTGATACACCGGCAGATACGCGTAGTTACCCTTGCTTGTGAACAACAACAGCGTGTCAAGCGTATCGACTTCCAGCTGTCCAACGAGCACGTCGCCTTCCTTCAAGCCGGTCATCGCGTTGTCGCTGGCCCCGTAGGAACGCAGCGATACCCGTTTGACATACCCATCGCGGGATGCGGTGATCATGACGCGTTCGTTAGGAATCATCGCGGTCTTATCAATGACGATTTCCTCAACCTCCGCCTGAATCTCGCTGCGGCGCGGGTCGGCATATTCCTTTTTGATCTCGCGCAGTTCCTTGATCAGAACGCTCTTTAAGACAGTCTCACTTTCCAAAATCGTTTTCAGCATTTCCATCTCGTTGACTAACTGCGCAAATTCCTCCCGCAGCGCCACGATATCGGTCGACGTCAAACGATACAGCCGCAGGGTGACGATCGCTTCGGCCTGGGTTTCACTGAAACCAAACGATTCCGTCAGATTGCGCTTGGCGTCGCCCTTATCCTTCGACTGCCGGATGACGGCGATCACCTCGTCCATGATCGACACGGCTTTCATCAAGCCCTCTAAGATGTGGCAACGTTCCTCCATCTTATTATAAAGGTAACGGCTGCGGCGCAGCACGACCTCCTCACGGTGCGCGATGAAGGCGTCCAACATCCCGATCAAGCCCATCTGAACCGGACGCTTGTTGACGATCGACACCATGTTGTAGCTGTAATAGATCTGTAAATCTGTGTTTTTATAGAAATAATTCAGGATTACATTGGGATCGGCATCCTTTTTGACGTCGATGACAATCCGCAGACCAGTCCGGTCCGTTTCGTCGCGGATATCCATAATCCCTTCAATTTCGCGGGAAAGCCGGATATCGTCCATTTTGCGGACCATCGACGATTTGACGACTTCATAGGGAATTTCCCGGATAATAATCTGATTGCATGTCTTGCCCGTGACGATCTCCGTGCGGGCGCGGATGACAATCCGGCCCTTGCCGGTGGTGAAGGCATCGACAATCCCTTTTTTGCCCATGACGATACCGCCGGTCGGAAAGTCCGGTCCCGGCAGGATTTCCATCAGTTCCTCCAGCGAACACTTCGGCCGCTGCATCCGGTAGATCGCCGCGTCGATCACTTCGCTCAGATTGTGCGGCGGGATGTTGGTCGCGTAACCCGCCGCGATTCCCGTCGCTCCGTTGACCAGCAGAACCGGAAAGCGGGCCGGCAGGACGGTCGGTTCATTCTCCGTATCGTCGAAGTTCGGCGCGAACAGGACCGTGTCCTTGTCGATATCCTCCAGCATCGTTCCGGCGATTTTCGCCAGCCGTGCTTCGGTATATCGCATCGCCGCCGCCGGGTCGTCGTCGATCGAACCATTGTTGCCATGCATATCGATCAAAGGCATGCGGATCTTCCAATCCTGCGACATCCGCACCATCGCGTCGTAAACCGAGCTGTCGCCGTGAGGATGGTAATTACCGATGACCAGACCGACGGTTTTCGCCGATTTGCGGTGCTGATGATCAAACGTGTTGCCATCATGATACATCGCGTACAGAATCCGCCGCTGAACCGGCTTCAGCCCATCGCGGGCATCCGGCAGCGCGCGTTCCTGAATAATATATTTGGAATAGCGGCCAAACCGCTCGCCCATGATGTCCTCTAACGGAGAAATCACCAGGCTGGGTTCTTTGACCGGCGCTGTATTTTCTTTCTTCTTCATTTCTGTTCCACCTTAAACGTATCTTCCAACGTAAACGCGACGTGCTGCTCAATCCAGGTACGGCGCAGATTGGCCTTGTCGCCCATCAAAATGGAAACATTGCGCTCCGCCTGCACCGCGTCTTCAATCGAAACCTGAATCAGCGTCCGGGTTTCAGGGTCCATTGTCGTTTCCCACAGCTGGGACGCGTTCATTTCGCCCAAACCTTTGTAGCGCTGAATCTCGACCTTGCCCCACTGCTGCTTCACCTCGTCCAGCTCCTCATCAGTGTAGGCGTAGCGCAGCTGCTTGCCCTTGGTCACCTTATATAACGGCGGCAGGGCGATGTAAACCATGCCATGCTCGATCAACTGCCGCATGTAGCGGTAAAAGAACGTCAAGAGCAGCACCTGAATGTGCGCGCCGTCGGTATCGGCATCGGTCATGATGATGATTTTGTTGTAATTGCTGTCGGAGTAATCGAAGCCGGAACCGATCCCCGCGCCCAGGGCATGGACGATCGTATTCAATTCTTCGTTCTTTTCAATCTCTGCCAGTCCCGCCTTTTCCGTATTCAGCACCTTACCGCGCAGCGGCAGAATCGCCTGGTACTTGGAATCGCGGCCCTGCTTGGCGGAACCACCGGCGGAATCGCCTTCCACTAAGAATAATTCTTTGCGGGTCGCATCCTTGGACTGAGCCGGCGCCAGCTTGCCGGAAAGCACCTTTTCACTTTTGCCGGCCTTCTTGCCCTTCCGCGCTTCTTCACGCGCTTTCCGCGCCGCTTCCCGGGCCTGCGACGCCTTCTGCATCTTCTTGATCAGCATCGTCGAAAGCTCTTTGTTTTCTTCCAGATAGAAGCTCAGCTTATCGCCGACAAGACTCTCGACCGCACTTTTCGCTTCCGCGGTCCCCAGCTTGCCTTTGGTCTGACCTTCAAACTGAAGCAGATTTTCCGGAATCGACACCGACACGATCGAGGTCAGACCTTCGCGCACGTCGCTGCCTTCAAAGTTTTTATCTTTCTCTTTTAACAAACCGAGCTTCCGCGCGTAATCGTTAAACGCCTTGGTGAACGCCGACCGGAAACCCATTTCATGCGTGCCCCCATCCTTGGTGCGGACAAGGTTGACAAAGGAAACCATGCTTTCCTGATAATCATCCGTATACTGGAATGCGCACTGCACCTCGATGTCATTCGCCATTCCGGTAAACACAACCGGATCATGCAGCACCGTCCGATCCTCATGCAGATACTCCAGAAAAGCCTTTAAGCCGTCTTCGTAATGGAACGTTTCCGTCTTGCCGGAACGTTCGTCCTTCACGATCATCGTGATATTCTTCAATAAGAACGCATTTTCCCGTGCCCGCTCGCAGATCAAGCCGGCATTGAATTCGATCGTCGAGAAGATCCGCTTGTCCGGCATGAACCGGATCTTACTGCCGGTTTTGGTGCTTTTGCCAAGCTTTTCGAGCTTGCCGATCTTCTTGCCGCCATCCTCAAAACGCATGGAAACCATCTGTCCTTCCTGACAGACCGTCACCTCAACCCATTCGCTTAAAGCGTTGACGACCGAGGCGCCGACGCCGTGCAGACCGCCGGAGGTCTTATACCCTCCTTCGGAGGAAAACTTGCCGCCCGCATGCAGGACGGTAAAAATAACCTGAATCGTCGGAACACCGCTGGCATGCATGCCGATCGGCATCCCGCGGCCCTCATCCTCAACGCAGACCGCGCCGCACTTTTCCAGCGTGATCGTTATTTTCTTGCCGAAGCCGTTGAGCGCTTCGTCAATCGCATTGTCGACCGTTTCCCAGACCAGATGATGCAGGCCGCGCGAATCAGTCGATCCGATATACATCCCCGGACGTTTTCTGACCGCTTCCAATCCTTCCAGGATCTGAATTGAATTCTCATCATATTTCTGTGTTTTTGCCATCTTTTATTACGATTAGAGAAGAAAAAATCCTACTCTTTCTCCTTTCCGTTTCAGCTCGATTTTCCTGAGTTTAGCCTTTCCCCGCCGCCTTCATTCCAATCCGCCATAGATTAGATTATACACAAAAACGGCTTAAAATAAAAGTTTACGCGCTCGGTTTTTATGATAAAATAGGAGCGAAGGAGTGAAGAGGAAATGATTAAAATTCTTTTTGCGATGGTCCTGGGTTATCTTTTCGGATCGATCCCCTGGGCGTTAGTCATCGGCAAAGTCTTCTATAAAACCGACGTTCGTAATTTTGGCTCCGGCAATCTGGGCGGCACCAACGCCGGCCGCGTGCTGGGAAAAAAGGCCGGCGTCACCGTGATTGTGCTGGATGGTTTGAAAGCCTTCTTCGTTGTTGGCCTGTGCGTCTTGTTTGTTCCGGAGGCTGCGGTCTACGCCGGCATGTGCTGCTGCGCGGGGCATTGCTTCCCGATCTTCGCCAATTTCAAGGGCGGCAAGGCGGTCGCGACAACGTTTGGCTATCTGTTGGCCACCGGCCTGTTCGTCACCCATGAACCGATCCAGATGTTTGTGATCCCGTTTGTGATCTTCATGATCACCTTGAAGATCTGGAAGATGGTATCGCTGTCCTCCATCATCGGCATCGCCAGCGCGGCGCTGATCACGACGCTGACCCAGTCCAATCTCATGATCACCGCTTCCATCTGGATTCTCTGGGCATTTGTCACCTACCGTCACAAAGCGAATATCGAACGCATCCGCAGCCATGAGGAAAAGAAAATCTCCTGGATGTAACTGACGATCAATCTGAAAAAAGCTCGTTTTCATCTGAAAGCGAGTTTTTATTTTATCGTCGATTCAATGCCTGTCATTCGCCGTTGAGCTGTTCATTCAACGCCTGGAGAATCACATCGTTCGCACCATTATAAATGATCATCAGCTGATCGTAATAATAGATATGATAATCGGTGTCCAGCACTTTTTCTTCACGAACCTCTGCGGATCCTTCAACAATATATAAAGTCGCATCTGACTCCGCGAGCGAGCCGATCTGCTCGGCGCTGACCGTTTCCAGATTTAACGTTTCATAAAAATCATAGGTCTTAAACCGATCCAGCAGATTGCTGATCGAAATTGGAAATCCATCGTTGCTGACGCTGATTTCGGCCTGTGATTTTACGGAATACTCCGAGGCCGTCGCCGCGTTTTCAGGCTGGCTGCCGCATCCTGCGCTCAACAGAAATACGCAGAAAAACAAGAAAGGCAAAATTGACCTTTTCATAGACAGAACCTCCTACTATCTTGATTATACCGATCCCGGCTTTAAATAGATAGAGGATTAAGGAATGCTTCATGTCAATTTAAGAAAGGTGTAATAAATTATTCAATCACATACCCAAATAGTTGGATGACCATTCCAAAGCAGCCTGACTTTGCGCCGCGTCGATCAAGCCGACCGCCTGCATCGCTTCCAAAACCTGCTGCTGACGATGCAGCGCCAGATCTTTGCCGGAACTGAGCTGATAGCGGCTTGGTGACTGCGGCAATCCTGCCAGTAAGGTCGCTTCCGCCAACGTCAGCTCGGAAGGTTCCTTGTTGAAATATCCGCGGCTGGCCTGAGCAATGCCGTAATGCCCGTCGCCGTAATAGATGACGTTGACATAAAAAGAAAGAATCTCATCTTTGGAGTAGGCCGCTTCCAGATCATAGAGAAAAAACACTTCTGCGATTTTCCGCGTCAAGGACGGTTTATGCGTAAAATACAGGTTTTTCGCCAGCTGCTGAGGAATCGTGCTGCCGCCTTCCTTGAGCTCGCCGGAGATCAGATTTGTCAGCAATGCCCGGCCCAGAGAAATTACATCAATTCCCTGTCGGGTATAAAACCGCCGATCCTCCACCGCGACGACCGCATTCACAAAATCCGGACTGATCTGATCCAGCGGCATATAATCTTCGCGTTGTTTCACTTCTTCGATCTTATCCGCCAGCGGCATTTCGGCGATCGCTTCTTTATATCGCTGATAGCCTGAAGCCGTCAGCCATCCCCCGCCGATCACAAGCAGCGTGAGCAGAACAAGCACGAAACGCTTTATCCATTTCATCTTTATCACCTGTCCGCATTATACCACGCAGATCCTGCTTGCAGCCTTACAGTTTAGTCATGTTCCCGTCACCTGAGTCAAATAAAAAAACTGATAAGTCCGGCGATCCTGTCCCCTGCTTATCAGCTTTTTATTTCCTTCTTCCCAATGTTGAGTTACTGTCCCATGGACTTCATGATAGCCCGGATCTGAGCTTCGGACGGCTTCCGTCCCATCTGCAGGAACATGGCGCGAATCATCTTCTCATTGACTGGAGGATGTTCCTTCAACTGCTTTTCAAAATAACGGCGCGTGAAGAAGAAACCTAATCCACCACCGATAACCAGTCCCAAAATCAGAAATCCGATTGAACTCAAGAATGCGTTTCCCATTATTACACCACCTATCTCTGTGATTATCGTATTTATTGTATCGTTTTTCAATCTATTTTACAAGTCTATTTCCGTCAGAACCAATGTCCCCCGCAGCTGTTTCAATTCATACAGAAACGGGTATTCCGCCTTATCTGAGAGAACCAGATGCCATTGTTCTTTTTCGAGCGTGCTCGTCCGCTGTGTCAGCGAGTTATAATATGTTATTTTATCCGGTACCAGAAACATATCATCACGATATTGAAAGCGTGTCTTCAGCTGCTGGAAAATGACATCCGGCGAGATCAGGATCGCGTCAAGCTGAGCTTGATATTCATCACGATTTTCCATCCAGCCAAGAACCGACGTACTGTTTTTCATAACAGAAATAAACTCATCGCGGATCATATATCCTCTAATCATCTTCTCACCCCGATCAATATAACAGTCCGCGCTTTAAAATTTTGTCGAAACACAAAAAAACGATGGAGAATCCGACTCCCTATCAGATTCTCCATCACTGCCTGCGACCGGTTTTGCACCTATAAATAGACCGATCACTCACCAATTTTTATCATTTTTCTACAAGCAAGACATCAAATAAATATCGATTATGTTTTTATTCTCACTGTAGCGGTCCGGTTTATTATGTTTCTGCAACTTAGTTCTTCTACCTTGTTTCGTTCACTCGTTTTCCCGTAGAATGAAGCCCCCATTACTTCGCCATAATAAACATTGTTGTTGATTTTATGCAATTCAGTTAATCTATAGATTAACCAAACATGCAATCTGGTGCTGTGCAACCCGCTGGTTCAATGCACAATTCTGGATGTTCAACAGAGCAACCTTCTGGGTCTGTTTCTTCAGCACTCACTGGTGTACACAATACGCATAACGCTACTAAAGCTAATGCGCTTAACAATACTTTCTTCATATTTCCTCCATTCAACGGTCTTATTATATAATGAAAATCGCATTTAATATGTTTTTGTTACATTTCAAAAGTCAGAATATTTGAATCATGAAATCTTTACATATCAAGCAATTTTATGCGAAGTAAAATCATTGAAACTATCAATATCTTTATATTTTTTCGTTATTTTTACTAATTTTGATAATTCAGACTTAAAATAGCTTAAAATGCTTTCTGAACGATATTGATTTATCAATAATCTATGAATATCCGTCATGATAAAATTTTGTAATTCTTTAGCAGAAGCATTATTAATTTTCATTGAAAAATACTCATAAAAAATTTTACAAGTACTATTATCATTGGGATCCTCTAAATGAATCTGCTTGAATAACGCTGTATCTGTTGGTAAATTTAATTCTTCAAAACATTCTAAAACATGTAAAATATGAGCTGTAAACTTAGGCTTATAACTTAAGAACTTTTCAAAGTATTCCTTGGCTAATAGATAATCCTTATCATAATAATAATGATAACCTACGTTAAAATAATTTTCTTTGAGCTTTTTTTCAGCTAATCGACCTCCACATTTTGATAAATATTCTATAGATCGATCAAAGTAATTTTTTACATTATCTTTATTGCCTGTATGCAAAGCCAATGCCTTCGTATAATATAAAATACCTAAATAATATATGCTATTTAATTGCGTAAAATAAATGATTCCCAGTTCAGTATAGCGCAAGGCATCTAATAACCTTTCTTTATAAATAAGCCAGAAAACTATATAAATTGTTGAAATTTGTGAACCATTTTTATAACTAATTAATTGTTCTGATATTTTCTCAGAGTAAGACATATTCATTTCTCTAAAGAAAAAATAATCAAATAATATATTTTTAAGTATTTCATCTATTTTTGAGCTTAATAAAAAACTCGTATAATACATTCTTTCTGCAGTCACACTATTAGGATATTCAGCAAACAAATAGTATTGTATAATAATTTTAAATGCTTCAAAAATATCACTATAA